>JBGOVN010000317.1:0-2598 GCA_041478155.1 Bacteroidota bacterium
TCTTCTCACGGGATCGGTGGTGGTTGTTCTTTCCCTCCTTCTCGGCTGGGTCGCTGGCGTCGGTCTGCACTTGCTCGAACGGAGAGAAGCAAACATTGTTCTTTCCCTGGCTACGTTGGTAACCGACGCGCTCAGGTCAATTCCACAGATTATAGCGGTCTTTGTTGGATACGTTGTGCTGACGGTCCTCCTGCAGGAGGAGGTGATCCGGTCTACGGTTCTACAGCTGCTTTGGATAGCGTCGGTCATCTCGGTCGCGGTGTTCCTCGAGGTGGCGGATGCGGTCAGGACCAGAATTGAATACTTTCGAACGCTCGATTTTGTCGACGCGATGCTCTGCTGCGGGGTAAGCGAGTCCAGAATTATCAACATCGAGATACTCTGGAAAAACAGCCGGAGCCATCTCCTTCACAAACTCATTGCTGTGTTCGGCGTGTCAATCTTCCTTCAATGTAGTATCGACTTTATTATTTCTGTCGGCCTGTCGACGGACGTGAGTCTGAGTAACTTCCCGCTGACGCTCGGAAGCTTGCTGGCAACAGTCGACAGCAAACAGGATATCCTCGCCTTGAGCAACCTCTTCTATGACCCCGGTTATTTGCCGGAAATCTTCGTCAGGCATCTTCAGGGTTGGAGTACGGCATTTTGCATTGTGTTCACACTCTTGTGCACCTATAACATCGCTAACGGTTTCGAGCGAAGATTGAAGCTTGAATAAGAGATGAACGAACGACGCTACAACATTCGGATTGCCGCTGGGGGGAGAGAACTGGTGGCCATTGACGATTTCCGGATTGCGCAATCCTCGCTGACAGTACTCTTTGGAGAGTCGGGAATCGGGAAATCCCTCATCTCCCTTGCGATCGGCGGTCTCCTTGATCCCGACGACCTGAAAATTCACATCGATGGAACGTCGTATGGCACATATCTCGCAAGCCAGGAACTGGCCGCCATCCGGGACAACGGCTTCTTTGTGTTCCAGGAACCGTCGTCACATTTGAACCCGCTTCTGACGGTTCGCGAACAGTTGAGTGAAGGAAGTCTAGGAAGAGCGCATGAAGGGAACGAAATCGTTCGACGGCTTTGGCAGGGAGCGTCGTCGGGAGAAGTGGAGAAGATCCTCGACGTCTATCCAAAACCCTTTCGGCCGAGTGGAGGGGAGAAGCAAAGGATTCTTTCCGCGATGGCTTTCAAGAAGATGGACGCCGTCGGAGCGGAGGCGGCCGGCTCGCTCTTCGTGTTCGATGAACCGACAGGAAACCTCGACAACCGGATGCGGGACGAATTTCTTGACATGCTGGTTGAGAACTTCCGGCGGAGGCAAATGACGATCCTGCTGATCACCCACGACTACTCCATGATCAGTCGCCTGACAAAGGAATATCCGAAGATAGCAGAACGCATCTTTTATAAGGAACTCTTGCTAGACCACGGCCGTCTGCGGCTGAGGGATTTCCTCCCACGGGAATATCTTTCGTGGCTCGGAAGCCGCATGAAACCTTCATCGCGCCCGGCGAAGGGAGAAACGATCGCAGAGTTTTGGTCAGGAGCGAGGGTCTTCGGACGTGACCTTGTGATTTCCCGCGACAGACAGGCCAAGGAAGTCGAACCGCTTACGATTCGGAAGGGGACGATGACATATTTGAAGGCGCCGAGCGGGACCGGGAAAACGACAATTCTCAAGCTCATGATGGGTTTGCTCAAGGCGGACAGAATGAAGATGCGGCTTGGGGGAGCCTCTTCACGGAGGAAACTCCGCGAAATGTCTGGCAACAACAAATCTGGGGGCGCCGCATGACGATGGTCTTTCAGCATGCCGATGAAGCGCTCAACCAGAATTCGGATGTAAAGGGAGTGTTCACGGGCTTGCGTTCAGCCAAATCGATTGATGAGCGTGCCGTGGTCCGAACTCTTTCAGAGCTCTTCGATGAAAAAGCCGACCGCGTCTTTCTGGATAAGAAAGTAAAGTACTTGAGCGGAGGTCAGAAGCAACGGCTGAATTTGCTTCGTTCGATGATCCTCGACACGGAGTTGCTCCTGCTTGACGAACCTCTCAACGGCCTCGATTTTGCGAGTTCGGTCAAGGTGATCGAGAAGATTGAAGAGAAGCTGCGCTCGGGCAAGAGCGTCTTGGTAGTCTCTCATAACGAGGAGATATTCGAGGCGTTGGTAGGGTTGGAGAACACGTACTACCTGAGCGTAACAGAAAAGGATTGAAGTAGAAGTAAGAGGTTCTAGGATTTATGTATTAGGTTGCTACGCTCCTACTTCTATCTGCTATCCCCTATCTCCTATGTCCTATATCCTATCTCCCATCACCTACTTCCTACATCCTACTTCCGGTAGATTCCTTCTATCTGATCAACGACCAATTTCCAAGAGAGGACGTCATAGATGTCCCGTGCCCGCCGACCGACTCTCCTACGCAGCTTCTTGTTGACGATCAATCTACGAATCACACGTGCAAGTGCTTCGGGTTGGCCCGAGGGAACAACGAATCCATTAACCCCTTCTTCGATGTAGCGTGACATCCCCGTTTCGCGGGTAACTACCGGTACGAGTCCGGCAGCCATCGCCTCAATTGGAGCGAGCGGAAAA
>JBGOVN010000203.1:0-3812 GCA_041478155.1 Bacteroidota bacterium
CAACACCGTTGAACCCTCGGCGCGGAATTGCCAAAGTATGCTGTGAGGTTGTTTCAGAACTTTGCGACGAAGCGTGGCATACCGGCCGGTTGGGTCGAGGACGTCAGACTTTCACTCAACCGACTTGAAGACTTTTTTTTGGATCTCCCTCCCGGTCTTCGTGTTGGCCAGTCCCCCCTGGCCCGACTCCTTCAGCCTGGGCGACATCAAGTCTCCAACTTCCTTTGTTGCAAATATTACTTCATCGGCAGGAATAAGGCTCTTGATTCCGGCGAGCGCCATTTGCGCCGAGACGAATGCGTTGGCGACTCCCACCGCGTTGCGGGTCGTGCACGGCTCTTCCACGAGGCCTCCGACCGGATCGCAGACAAGGCCCATCGAGGCTTTCAGTGCAAATCCAACCGCCTCGAGGATCTGTTCCTCGTTCCCGCCGAGAAGATAGACGATCGTCCCCGCCGCCATCGCCGCCGCACTTCCTGTCTCTCCCATGCACCCAGTCTCGGACCCGGCGAACGACGAGTTTTTCGCAAAGACCAATCCTATCGCAGACGAAACCAGCAGTCCGTCGAGGATTCTTTGCCTGTCAATCTTGTGCTCCTCCATCATAGTGACGAGAACCGCCGGCATGATCCCCGCCGATCCTGCCGTAGGAGCTGCAGCAATCTTGCCCATGCAAGCATTCACTTCACCGACCGCGATTGCCCGGGCAACCGCTTTCTTGAGAGAAGGTCCAAGCGTTTCAATCGGAGAGTTGTAAACCTTCTTTGCCCAATTGTTGAGCATCCCGCTTGGTGTGATAACCATTTGTGTGAGCCCTTGCTCGACAGAATCCTCCATCACAAGCAGTATCTGCTTTAACCCGTCGTACACCTGTTGGCGCGAGACGTTCTTGTTCCGCATTTCAAAGTCGACCATCGCCTGTGCCATATCCTTTTTTTCCCGTTTGCAGTAAGCAGCAATTTCCGACAAGAGATTAAATTCCATCCTCCATCCTCCTATTTTTCGTACCGCGAACTTCCTTCGAGCATGGGTTCGACCGGGCGTACAAACTTGACCCAGGCGAGCGATTGAATCTTCGCGATCGTCTTGTCCGACAGAGCCTGGTCGAGTTCAATCACCATATTCGCTTTTGTCTCTATTCGAGAAACGAACATATTTGCAATGTTGACTCCTTCTTCGGCTATCGCTCCGCTAATGTGCTGGATACTTCCCGGAACATCGTCGGCAATAATGACCAGAGTATGCGTCTGGGCGTTGAAATCAACGGCGAATCCTTCTATTTCCTGAATCTTTATCCTCCCACCTCCAAGAGAGGCACCGACTATTTCGACAGCCTCTCCCCCCTTTCCCCAGAGCTTGATGCGTGCAGTATTCGAGTGAAATTTTAGGAAGTCGCCGACAAATTTGAATTCCCACTTCAAGCCCTCCTTCTGCGCTTCCTCAAACGAATGACGAATCCGAGCGTCATCTGGACCGTATCCCAGAATCCCTCCAATGATCGCTCTGTCTGTCCCGTGGCCCTTGTGCGTTTTAGCGAAGGAATTATAGAGAGTGATGACGGCCTTTACCGGCTGCTCGCGCAATAATTGACGCGCGATGTAACCGATCCGGCTCGCGCCTGCCGTGTGCGAGCTCGATGGGCCGATCATGATCGGACCGAGAATATCAAACAGAGAAGGCTGGTCAGACATTGGGTTGCCGTGATTCTTTCCTAAGACGGTGAGCCGAATCAAATCTATCAAGGCCGAACAGCGATCTCGCGTTCCGACTCGTTATCGTAGCGACCTCATCGACCGTCGTGTTGCAAACCTCGGCGATTTTCCGCGCCGTCCAGACGAGGTACGCCGGCTCGTTACGCTTCCCGCGCATCGGGACAGGAGCAAGGTACGGCGAATCGGTTTCGATGAGTATCCTCTCCAGGCTGATCTCCTTGAGCGTCGCGACGACCGGTGAGTTCTTAAACGTCACCATGCCAGGGTATGAGACAAAAAAACCTCTATCGAACAAACGCAGAGCTTCGTCCGGAGTTCCTGTAAAACAATGAAAGACTCCGTTCGGACGTTCGTTGAGTTGCCCTCCTTTTGAGTCGCACGACTGAAAGAGCTCCTCGACAATTTCTAACGCCTCGGTCATCGATTCTCTGGTGTGCACGATGACGGGCAGCTCTCTCCGCACTGCAATCGCCATTTGTTTCCGGAAGACTTCCATTTGGACTTCACGTGGAGAAAAATCGTAGTGAAAATCCAGTCCGATCTCTCCGATTGCAACAACCTTTGGTTGCGCGCTTTCCTTTTCGAGGCGGACCAGGGATTCATCAGTTGCTTTGGCTGCGTCGTGTGGATGAAAGCCCACGGCTGCGTAGATCTGTTCGTGGCGTTCGGCCATACGTATCGCCTCTTCGCTCGTTTCGAGATTTGTTCCCGGTACGACGATGGAATCTACTCCGGCTTCTCTGGCTCGTTCAAGAACCCCCTCGATTTCATCCCCGAAATCCTCGTTAAAGAGGTGAGCGTGTGAATCGATAAACATTCAGTTCCTTCGTCATGGAGATGCATGATACGGGATTCTTCAATTCGATTCAAGGACGAGGTGAGTCGGGGTAGAGATAAACTTCAGAAGGTACCTTCGATCGTGAGCATGAATGTGCGAACGGGAGCAAGGTTCCCGATGAGCTCAACATAGTCATAGTTCAACAGATTGTTGATGTTAAAACTGACTCTGAGCGGAAGAAAAGCGTCGGCGAGATCGTAAGAGATTCTCAGGTCGACTACCCTGATTGGGACACGGACGTCACCTTGGACGATCGGTGCGAGCAGAACGAGATTGTCGTCGATCGCCTCTGTTCGACTGATAAACCGTGCGTCGATCAGGCTACGGAAATGTTCATACGTGAGCGCTATGGAACAATAGAACAAGTCGCGCGGCCTGTATTTCAGAACGGTGCCGAGGTCCCTGTCATAAGGATCAACGTGCGTGTAGCTGACGTCCGCGGTAAGCATTTTTTCAATTAATTCTGTCTTTACGCCGAGTTCCACTCCCTGGATCCGAGCCCTCGTAATGTTGTTAAATTGAATGACGAATTTTGAGTCCACGTTTGCCTCGATGAGGTCATCGAAGTCATTCTGGAAGATCGCACAGTCGAGTAAGATCCGGTTCGTGAGAACCTGTGTTCCGCCGATTTCATACGAAGTGCTCCGCTCGGGTTTAAGAGCCGGATTCGGAACGATGTTGAGCCGGCTTCCTGTGGCTCCGACAGAAGTAAAGAGCTCGCTCATGGAAGGAACACGGAATCCTGTTCCGAACGATGCGCGCAATGTTGTGGAAGCCGAGGGTGTATAGACGACCCCGAGCTTCGGATTGACCTGTGAAGCAGATGAAACCGATACCACCTGTTGCCAGTCGAATCGCACGCCAACCGTTGCTCGCAGGTTCTCGATGATCGTGATTTCATCCTGCAGGTAGAGAGCAAATCCGTTTCCAAGGTGCTCGCCAAACAGGTTCGATGTAACGTAGTCGTAGGCGGAAGAGAATCCGAATATCGCAATGTTCGATTCTGAGATTTGATACGTCGCCTGACCCTCGATTTGCCCAAGATGTGATGCCGAGACGTTGTTGACTCTGCCGGCGCTGTCATCCCGCCAGAAATTTCCAAAATACATTCCTTTGAATGTGAAGAAAAATCGGTCGGAGATGAACTCTTTGTACGACATGCTGAGACTGCCTCTCTTCCAATCCACATTTCCGTCAAGTTGTGAGTCGGCCGGGCGTGTCGCCTCGCGCAAGCTCTTCCACCAGAAATAGTTGCCGTGTGA
>JBGOVN010000111.1:0-5210 GCA_041478155.1 Bacteroidota bacterium
CTTGCGGGGGGTGTTGCTCACGATTTTAATAACATTCTCACCTCGATTCTTGGCTCGACATCCATCATGATGCGGAAGATGAAGCACGACGATAAATGGTTCCGCTTCGTTGAAATCATAGAGACGGCGGCTAAACGGGGAGCCGGATTGACACGTCAGTTGCTGACATTCGCGCGCAAGGGAACGGTACAGTTCCGGCCGGTCGTCGTCAATGATATCATCGACGAAACTCTCCATCTGTTCGAGCGGAGCGTCGACAAGACTATCTCGGTGAAGAAATCGCTCACGGAGGAGATGTGTCTTGTAAACGGCGATGACGGGCAAATCCAACAGGCGCTTCTGAACCTCCTCATCAACGCCCGCGATGCCATGCCGGAGGGGGGAACGATTTCCATCATCTCATCGAAGACCAATTTCGATGAACAAACTCATTCTTCCCTTACCGAAGCAAGGACCGGAGAATATGTTTCAATCTCGATCGAGGATAGCGGCGTCGGGATGGATAAGCGGACGCAGCAACATATTTTCGAGCCTTTCTTCACGACGAAGGACCAGGGAAAAGGAACGGGGTTGGGACTCTCTGTCGTCTACGGTGTTGTCAACTCGCACAACGGATTCATTACGGTCCAGAGCGAGCCCGGAGCGGGCTCTCAATTTCGATTGTACTTTCCATTGCTTGCAGGAACCGAGACTCTCCGGCGGCCATCGAAGCAATCAAAACTCGTTCGAGGAAGTGAACACGTCCTCGTCGTGGATGACGAAAAAGACGTCGGCGAAATTGTCGGCGGCATGCTGACGAGTCTGGGCTATCGCGCCAGTGTCGTGTCGACCGGCAGAAAAGCCATCGCTCTCTACAAAAAGAAGAAACAGTTCGATGTCGTCCTCCTTGATTTGAACATGCCGTCGATGGGGGGGAAAGATACTTTTTTCAGGCTCAAGGAGTTCGACCCCGATGTGCGCGTCATCATTTCGACCGGGTACAGCAATCGCACCGTCGAGACCTCTCCGCTACGAGATGTTGTCGACGCCTTCCTGCAAAAGCCTTATCAACTCGAGGAATTATCCAAGACCCTTCGCTTCGTTTTGGACAAGAAGCACTCCTACGAACCATCGTAGCTCCGCCAGCGCCGCAGCCGAGTCCCTTTCTTCTTGAAACTGGATGAAAAAATTGCTACACTTCTGCTGAAGAAGGTCTTGGGAATATTTTTTTTATCCACCGAAGCTGTTGAGCTATGGTATGATGACCCTCGAACTCCTCGGTCAAGAACTCAGGAAACGGCGTCAGGAGAAGCAAGTCTCGTTGATGGACATTGCTGCGGAGACCCGCATCAATGTGAAATTCCTCGAAGCGATTGAAGAGGGGAGATTTTCTATCCTCCCACAGACGTATGTCCGCGCTTTTCTCCGCGAGTACGGTGAGGCCATTGGATTCGGTGCGGATGAGATCATGAGGCAGTATGACGCAGTCCAGTCGCCTCATCAGCCCCAACACTCGCACGAACCCCCGGCACAACCCGCGTCGGGCACGACAACCTCCCCTGCCGCAACGTTCATCAAAAAAAGCCCATCCCAAGTCCAAAAAACAGTCGTCTTCGTTGCAGTTCTGGCAGTCGCACTTGCCATAACGATATTTCTCACCAATTCAAACTCCACGACGGTCTCAACGAAATCGACGACCGAAATTCCTTTTGACCGTGTGGTCAAGGAGACGGAAGCTGCCACGATAAAGCCCGAACCAGTGCAGAACGATTCTGTCATCGTTGTGCCCGCGAAAGCCGACAGCCTGCGCCTCGAAATCTTCACAAGCGATTCAGTCTGGATGAGTATCCTGATCGACGGGAAGAAAACCGAAGAATTCCTGTTTCCGCCAAAACGAAAAAAAATCTGGCTGGCCCGGGAACAGTTCGCCGTCACGATGGGGAACGCCGGTGGTGCAACGTTTCAACTCAATGGACGTGATATTGGCTCGCTCGGGAGACGGGGGGCGGTGGTCCGCAATACCCTCATAACAGAAGCTACACTGAAAAAGTAATCTAGAAGTTTCCATGGCGACGGCAACGACCAGCGCCGGCGTCAAACGCCGAATCGATTCTCTCCGCACAGCGTTGCGGAAGCATGACCATCGGTACTATGTCCTCGCGGAGCCGGCTATTGCCGACGAGGAATATGACCGGATGATGCGCGAGTTGGTTTCGCTCGAAAAGGACTACCCGGAATTGCTGACAGATGATTCGCCGAGCCAGCGAGTCGCAGGCGAGCCTCTGAAGGAGTTCCGTACGGTTGTTCACGCCACGCCGATGCTGAGCCTGGCAAATTCGTACAACGAGGAAGAGGTGCATGATTTTGACCGGCGGGTCCGTTCGCTGTTGGGAAACGAGCCGTGCGGGTATGTCTGCGAACTGAAGTTTGACGGGGTTGCTGTCAGCTTGGTTTACGAGCGTGGAAAACTCGTTCGAGCCGCAACCCGCGGAGACGGTACACAGGGAGATGAGATTACGCAAAACATTCGGACAATTCGGTCGATACCGTTGCAGCTGCGTACGGCAAAAAAAATCCTCGGAACCGTCGAAGTCCGCGGAGAGGTGTTCATGCATCGTGATGATTTTCGCCGTATGAACGAAGAGAGAGAGCTCGAAGGGGAAAAAACCTTCATCAATCCCAGAAATTCGGCTGCGGGTACCCTGAAACTCCAGGATGCGAAAATCGTGGCGCAGCGTCCGCTCAATTTTTACGCCTACTTTCTGCGAGGCGAGGATGTTCAGCGTTCGAGTCATCATGAAAACTTGAAAACGCTGACAAAACTCGGATTCCCGGTAGGCGAGCATTCACAACTCGCAAAGAGTGTGGAGGCCGTGGTAGACTACTGGAAACATTGGGAAGACCACCGCGAGGAACTACCGTACGATATCGATGGCGTCGTTGTTAAGGTTGATTCACTTCGTCAGCAGAAAAAACTTGGCGCGGTCGCGAAAAGCCCACGTTGGGCTATCGCGTTTAAGTTCGCGTCGCGGAAGGCAGAAACAATTCTCAAGGACATTACTTTTCAGGTTGGCCGCGTCGGAACTGTCACCCCTGTCGCGGAACTTCAGCCGGTTTTTCTGGGAGGGACGACGGTTTCCCGTGCAACACTCCACAACGAAGATTATATTCATGAACTGGGGCTCCGGCCCGGCGATACTGTCATCGTTGAAAAAGGGGGCGACGTCATTCCAAAGGTCAGCGGCGTCGTCAAGAAGAAACGTGTCGATGGATCGCGACCCTTTGCTTTCGCAAAGAAGTGTCCGGTATGCGGGACGTCGCTGTTCCGCCCCGAGGACGAGGCAAACTACTATTGTGAGAACAGCCTATGCCCTGCTCAGGTGAAAGGAAGAATCGAGCACTTCGCACACCGCGGAGCGATGGATATTGAAGGTTTGGGAGAAGCGATTATCGACCAGTTTGTGGAACTCGGATATCTGAAGAGCTATGCTGATATTTACAAATTAAAAAACCGACGATCCAGTATTATTGCTCTCGAGGGTTGGGGTGAAAAGAGCGTTCAGAACCTGTACGATGCTGTTGAAGGAAGCAAAAAGCGCCCGTTCTCCCGGGTACTCTTTGCCATGGGAATACGGCACGTCGGTGCCGGCGTTGCCCAACTTTTAGTCCGAAATCTTCCGAATATCGATCGTTTGGTGACTGCAACCCTTTCGGAATTGCAGAATATTCAGGGTGTTGGCCCGCGTATCGCCGAAAGCGTAGAGCGTTTTTTTAAAGACCGACACAACCTGAGTGCTCTGGAGCGCCTACGAAAGGCGGGACTTCAGATGTCCGAGCGTCAGGTACGCGTTGCATCCGGCTCGCCCTTCATCGACAAGACTGTCGTACTCACGGGCACACTGGATTCTCTGTCACGCGAGGAAGCGAGCCAAAAAATAGAAGCGCTGGGGGGAAAAATCACCTCGAGCGTGAGTTCCAACACGGACTACGTCCTCGTCGGTGCGGAACCTGGCTCAAAGCTCGAAAAAGCCCGCAAGCTTGGGATTCGGACACTAAGTGAACGGGATTTTTTGGAGATGCTGTCTTCTGAAGAATAACAACTCACTTTCCCCCACTATCGAGAGGGTCTATATGAAACACTGCATGCCGCGCTCCATCGGCCTCTTCGTCGCAATTCTCGCAATTGCAAGCCTTGCGAGCGGCCAGATGCGAAGCCATAAACTCGGTGTCGGAGCGAGCGGCGCTCTTTACTTGATGAACTCCGATTTTACCGACACACAGATCGGATTCGGCGGAGGAATAAACCTCAGCTATTCACTGTTTGAGCACGTCGGCCTTCGGATGCTCTTGGGAACTTCGCAGCTCAAGTGGAACGACGCCTCCGCCAAGCCCTACACGACGAACATGTACTCCGGCAATCTCTACGTCAGCTACGACCTGTTTCCTCATGGCAACTTCAACCCGTTTATCTTTGGCGGTATCGGCGGCGTCTACTTCGACCCGCATAGCGATGCCGGCCTCTACCCGACCGGTGGATTCGATAAATTCGACATTAACTATCTGGGCGGTGCAGGGTTCGATTATTTCTTCAGCGAATTCTTTTCCGTTACAGTATCCGCCGAGGGCTCGCTTACAAATACCGATTGGCTCGACGGAAAAAAAGCAGGTGATTCGAACGACAGCTACATGCGTGCCAACATCGAGTTCCGTTATTATTTCTTCGACCAGGAGTACGTAACGAAGCTGATCAAAGCGCTGCAAGAAAGAATGAAGAAGGACTAATCTTCGGTAGTGTACGAATGTTTGAGACGTCGAGACAGAAGGTGGGAGTGTGGTACTCGAAGCTCTATTTTCGCAAACATCGCGACGAGACGGTCCGATTTACTGAAGCCGTGTCTCGGTCAAGGCGTGCTTTGGTTATTTTTCCGGAAATGACCATTGATTGGGAGTCGACACAAACTGTTCTCAAGTACCTCACGCGCCGTTTTTCGTCGGGCAGCATGCTGTTGCTCGTGCGTAGTGATCTGATGTCGAGCATTCCGGCAACACAATCCCTCAAGACGATTACCTACACTCCCGACGACGTGAACGCGTGGTTCGTTCCGCGAAAACAATTGCTTCGAAGGATCAAAACAAGTACATTCGACATAGCGTTGGACCTGAATGTTCAGCTCGCCCTCCCCAGCGCGTTCCTTTGCCGCGAATCGAACGCCCCGTTACGCGTCAGTTTC
>JBGOVN010000285.1:0-2985 GCA_041478155.1 Bacteroidota bacterium
CAACCATGCCTCTTCGAACTCATTACTCCCAACGATACCGTACCAGTATTGATGGCCGAATTCATGCACGGTGACTAGTTCCGTCAACTTCACCCCCTCCGGTATTCCCCAATATGACCCACCCGTGATCAATGTTGGATATTCCATCCCACCGGATCCGAAAGCGCCGTACTGCGGATCCACCACCGTCACGTTTGGATACGGGTAGGTTCCAACCCAGTCGTTGAAATACTGAAGTGTCGCTTTGACTGATTGCATGTATCGCGGAGCCATCGATGCAACGTGGTCGGGCTGAACCAGCAGCTTGATCTTTACGTGCCGCCACTGGTCTTCGACAACCTGATATAGAGGTGAAGCTGTCCAGCAAAAATCATGGACATCCTCTGCATGATAACGCACGGTCTTGGTGCTGTCTGCGTTGCGGCGCTCTCCCTGGAATGACCCCGTCGCACCAACAACAAACTTCTCGGGCACGGTCATCAGTACATCATAAACGCCGTAATCGGCGTAGAACTCAGTATTCGCATGGAATTGATGACAGTTCCATTCGCCCGTCGTTGAGTAGCGCATGCCGGCAGGTTCATACACACCGACCTTCGGGAACCATTGGCCGGCAAGGATGTAGTCGTGGTCGTACCCCGTCCGAGCGAAAACATGAGGCATCTTGGCAGTGAAATCAATATCGAGAACGACCGACTGGCCCGGAAGAATCGGTTTTGCGAGCGGTACACGGATGACCGTCTGATCCCGGGCGTTATCGTCATCCGGATGGATGAATTCAATTTTCTTTGTGAGATCTTCTCCGTCTCTGACTTTCATCGCATTGACATCAATCCAACCCCATTGACCCGAAGCCATTTCGGCACCTCGGAGTTGACCGCCGGATTCCTTCATGAAGGTCGATTGGGTATTCTTGAACGCATTGAGATAGAGGTGAAAACGGAGTTCCCGGATCCGGTCCTTCGACGTGTTACCCCACGTCAGAGTCTCCTTTCCGGTCAGCATTTTCTTGGCTGCATCAAGCCGCACGGCAATAGAATAATTCGCGATTCGTGGGCTTAGCGGTTTTGAAAATATGATCTGACGCGCGTGCACGTTCTCTGTAAGCAGAACGAGTACACAGAAGGACAATCTTTGGAGGTTCTGTTTCATGGGGACGGAGACTTGGTTAATGAACGGTTTGAGTATTTAGGTTGGAGCAGACCTACCCGGTTGGGACTGTCACCCGGACAATGTTCCCTCGTTCGAGGTATTCCACTTTGAATTGAGCGCTTACCATCGCGACACCTCTGCCGTGGTTGTCAAAAACTCTGGATTCGTCCATCTCGAGAAACTTGTGAAAGTCGAAACCTTTCCCATTGTCTGCGATCTCCACGACCATATCGTGTAAGTTTCTGGCGACCGAAACCACGACTTGTTTGTTTATGTGTTCCGGTATCTCAAGCCGACGTCGAATCTCTTCCCGCAATGTACCTTTCTCGATGAATTCCGTCTTCTCCTGGTAAGTAATTTCGAGATTCCCGTGCTCGATGGCGTTGAGCATCAGTTCTGTGATGATGAGCGCTTTGGTTGGATTCGCTGCGGCATTGGCGATCTGAACGGAGAGACTCTCTGCCTCCGCAGGGGCGCGGAAATGAAATTTCCCGGCGTCGAGCAATTTAAAAACATTTTCGGTCTCCTTGACCTTCTTCAGGAGCAGGTCCGTGTAACGGAAGTCCGATACGGCAGCCCGGACTATCGACTTCAGGACATCCTTCTGAAAAGGCTTCACCAGGTAGTAGAAGGCTCCGGCGTCGATTCCCTCTTTAATATCCTGAGCCCTGTTCATTCCCGTTTGCATCACGACGGGAATGTTTTCGAGGCTCCCCTCCGTCTTCATCCATCGCAGCAAGTCGATACCGTTCATGATCGGCATGCTCCAGTCCGTCAATACGGCAACGAGGTCGGCCTGATGCTCTTTAATAAGGGACTGCGCCTGGAGGCCGTTCTCCGCGGTGAGGACCTGATAGCCCTCATCGCCCAGGAAACGCTTGATCATGAGTAGTATCGTGGTGTCATCATCCACTACCACGACAGTATTGCGGGACTCACCCATCGTTTATCTTTTGCATTGGCTTCGCATTGAGGCGAGAGAACATACTGAACGGTCAAAGGAAAGTCAAGGAACGCAACTCTCCGCAACTGACGGGAAACAAATGAACAAACCGAAAGGCTTTCCTCACAATGCCCAAATAGATCAGCGTCAAAGGCGATCAACTCACCTTGCGCACCTGCTCGAACCGGTGGGTCACTCGCGCATTTCCGGCGATGAGCTCCATGACAATCGCAACGTCCCCATCGAGCTCAACGAGTTTCTCTTGCGCAGCCTTGACCGCTTGTTGTTCCGAGTCGTATAACGATTGGTGAACGTTTTTCGGAACGTCGAGTGTTTTCGTAATCAATATTCGATAGCTCATGCTGCTTCTCCTGTTATGCCTGTGAACCCTTGTCTTCTTCAAGAGCCTCGTAAAGGATCTCCGCGACGTCCTTGACTTTGACCCGGTCCGCGGCGTCCTTTGCCTTCACGCCGTCGGTCATCATCGTCATGCAAAACGGACACGCCGTCCCAATGACGTCCGGCTGAAGCGCGAGCGCCTCCTCCGTCCGTTCGATGTTTACTCTCTTTCCCTCATGTTCCTCCATCCACATTCTCCCGCCGCCCGCTCCGCAGCAAAATCCCTTGCTCCGGGAGCGCTTCATCTCAACAAGTTCGATCCCGGGGACTGCTTCCAGCACATTTCTCGGCTGGTCGTAGACATCGTTGTAACGCCCCAGATAACAAGAGTCGTGATAGGTGATTCTTGCGGCTTCTTCCTTCGATACCTTGAGGCGCCCTTCGTTGATGAGCCTGACGAGAAAATCGGTGTGGTGGGCGACGGTATAGTTTCCGCCGAACTGGGGGTATTCGTTCCGCAGTGTGTTGAAACAGTGGGGACACGTTGCAAC
>JBGOVN010000246.1:0-3309 GCA_041478155.1 Bacteroidota bacterium
AAATGATGTCGCTGATGCGTTCCTCCTTAA
This sequence comes from Bacteroidota bacterium, assembly GCA_041478155.1. GTDB lineage: Bacteria > Bacteroidota > Ignavibacteria > UBA10030 > UBA10030 > JBGOVN01. The sequence continues at coordinate 31 of JBGOVN010000246.1, forward strand.
TTACCTTTCCAACATTCTCGAGACTCCCGAGTACCGGAATCCCCTCGACCTTGCGGCCCACTTGCTCGCGGGTTGTTCCGATAAATCCGACGATTTCGTATCCATCGGAAACGCGAATGCGCAGGCGATGGAGAAGCTCGGTGGCGGGACGTTCCGTACCGACGATCAATGTCCTCTTTCCCAGCAAACCTGAGCGGCTGCCCCTTCCGATACTGTTTGAAAAACGGAGTGCCAGTCTCCATGTTGGGAGGACTACCAGGCTGAGCACCCCCGAAATCGCAACGATACCCCGGCTGAACGCATACTGTCTGAAAAATGCGGTGAGCGCAGAGATTACGACGTAGCTCATGATGACGCCGACGATTGAGCGCGAAATAGACATCATCCGGTGCGTGTAGACGCCGAGGGCGTAGAGTGAAGCGATCACGATGACCGCTGGTACAACGTACACGATCGGATACGCATATGCCGGATAGAGAAATACGCCGCCGCGCCAGATGTATTCTGCAATAATCAAACTCAGATTCACGGCGACAAAATCGAACACGGCCAGGCGCAACGGCCTCAGAAGAGAGACAAGTGAAGCCGCTGCGGATGTTCCTGCAATCGCCAACTTTACGGTTGCGCGGAACAGGCGGGAAAACCTGAAGTGCTTTTCGACGAAGAGACTCATCGCTTTGTAAAACGTTTCAATTTCGTCGATACTGCTCCGTCGCGTGCTCTCTCCTTTATAGTGGATAATGCGCGTCTTGTGGACGTAGTAGATTTTCCAACCCGCTTGCTGGATCCGGTAACACCAGTCCAGATCCTCCCCGTACATGAAGAAGTCTTCGTCCAGCCCCCCCACACGGTCCAACACATCACGCCTGAGCATCATGAAGGAGCCGCTGATCGCATCGACTTCGTACGTTTCATCGATGGGCCGAAACGTAAGATTATACTTGCCGAACAGGCGTGAAGATGGGAACAACCTGCTGAGCCCGACTATCTTCGTGAACGCGACCCACGGTGTCGGAAAACTTCGCCGGCATGCCGGCTGAAAACTCCCGTCGGGATTCAGGATAGTACACCCTGCCAACCCGGCATCCTGATGGCTGGCGAAGAAATCCAGCATCACCCGTGCGGTGTCTTCCTGAACAACTGTGTCGGGATTAATCAGGAGAAGGTGTTTTCCGCGGGCGCGCCTCAGCGCGATATTGTTTGCCCTCGCAAAACCAAGGTTAGCATCGTTTGAGACCAGGATGACCTTTGGAAAGCGCCGGCGGACCATCGACACGCTGCCGTCGTCCGAGGCGTTGTCGACAACGATGATTTCCGAGCGAATGCCCTTCAGCGCGTTCTGGAGAGAAACGACCGCGTGAAGCAAAAAATCGCGTACGTTGTAGTTAACGATGATAACGGTGAGATCGAGGGGGACTATGGAGCGGCGATTACTTCCCATCCAGCAGACTTCGTAGTTTAAGTTTCCAGACCATCCATGCCGCTTCGGAGACAATGTCTTTCGACATTTTTGACTCGCCCACTCTTCGGTCTACAAAGACGATCGGAGTTTCACAAACCCGGAAACCCTTCCTCCAGGCAAGAAAATTCGTTTCAATCTGGAATGCGTAACCGTTTGAACTGATCGCATCCAGGTTGATGCTTTCCAACACTTCGCGGCGATAACATTTGAACCCGCTGGTCGCGTCTTTGACGGGCATGCCGGTAATCAAGCGAGTATAGATATTCGCCGAATAACTGAGAATGAGCCGTCGCATCGGCCAGTTCACAACGTTGACGCCCGAAACGTACCGCGAACCGATCACCAAGTCGCACTTTTCCATCTTTTGCATGAGCGACTTCAGTGCTTTCGGGGCATGCGAAAAATCTGCATCCATCTCGAAAATAAAATCGAATCCCTCGGCAAGTGCATACTTAAATCCGGCGACATAGGCGGTGCCGAGCCCCAACTTCGCCGGCCGTTCAAGAAGGTGGATGCGTTTGTTCCGCTTCTTCATTTTTTTGACGAGTGCTGCGGTTCCGTCCGGAGAATTGTCGTCAACAACCAGCACCTCGAAGGTTGGATCCTGTTCAAGAACTTTCGGAATAATCCTCGGAATGTTCTCTCCCTCATTATACGTCGGTATAATAATAAGCGACCGCTTTGCTTTAGCCATGGAGTCCTTCACGCAGATTCCGTACGATGAATTCCTGTTGTTCTTCAGTTAATTCTGTGTGCATCGGGAGCGAGAGAACCTCCTTCGTCGCTTGTGCCGTAATCGGAAACGAAGATCCGGCGACGTTCAAGGACCGGTATGCTTCCTGCTCGTGGAGAGGAATAGGATAATAAATGCCATACGGAATGTGCCTGACGTTCAAGTGCCGGACAACTTCCTCCCGATTCTTGACGCGGATGGTATACTGATGAAAAACGTGCTTCGCGTACTTCGCCTCGTAAGGCCGTTCAACCGGCGAGCCGTCGAGTAAACGGTCATAGACGTGGGCGGCCGCTCGTCGCGCTTCGATCCAACGGTCCAAATACTTGAGCTTCGTCCTGAGGATCGCAGCCTGCATTGCATCGAGGCGACTGTTGACGCCGAGAACCTCGTGTTTATACCGAACGCGAGAGCCGTGCATGGCAATAATGCGAATTTTTTCCGCCAACACATCGTCATTCGTCACAACCATTCCTGCATCTCCATACGCGCCAAGATTTTTGCTGGGAAAAAAGCTCAGCGCGGCCATGAGACCGATTCCGCCGAGTTTTTTTCCTTTATATTCGCCGCCGATCGATTGGCAATGGTCTTCAAGCACGGGGATCCCGCGACGACGCGAGATTTCTATGATGGGATCCATGTTGCACGCCTGGCCGTATAAATGCACTGGAAGGATGAGTTTCGTTTTCTTCGTTACAGCTTTCTCGATATTTGCCGGGTCAATGTTGTACGTCCGCGGGTCGATGTCGACGTAGACGGGTGTCGCACCCAGGAGGACGATCGTCTCCGTCGTCGCGACGAACGTGAAAGGCGTGGTGATGACTTCATCCCCCGGCCGGATCGCAAGCGCCATCATTGCTAGTTGCAATGCATCCGTACCCGATGCACATCCGACAGCATTTCGGACGCCGAGATACCGTGCGACCTCGTCTTCAAAGTCCGATACTTCTTTTCCGAGAATGTACTGTCCCGACTCCACGACGCGGAGAACTGCGGCATCGATTTCCGTTTTCATCTTCTTGTATTGACCGACAAGGTCAACCATGTGCAGATTCATCTCGGGCCCCGATTCAGCTTTTCCCAA
>JBGOVN010000303.1:0-2767 GCA_041478155.1 Bacteroidota bacterium
CGACGTCTTTCGCGGAAAATTCCGGAACAGTTTTTCGCATCCGCAACCTTTCAAACCGAACGAGCCGACGACAGTCGCGTATGAACTGCGTGATGTCTTCCATACATTTAAAAAGGGACATAGGATCATGGTTCAAGTACATAGCACCTGGTTTCCCCTCGTCGATAGGAATCCCGGAACGTTCATGGATATTTACCACGCCAAGGAATCCGATTTCAGGAAAACTACGCAGCGCATCTACCATTCAGCGGCCCGGCAATCCGTCTTGAAAATCAATGTCTTGCCGTAAGACGATCCCATGCCGTCGTTCAGCATCGACAACGAAGTTATTCTCAAGATTCTCGAGGACGAAGATGCCGGAGCTCTCTTTCAGCTCATGAGTTCTAACCGGCAGCATCTTCGGCAGTGGCTCCCGTGGGTCGATGCGAATACGTCCGTCGAACATACGCTGTCGTTCATCAAGATGACGAAGGATCAGCGGCGGAATAACTTTGGTTTTCAGACGGGAATTTGGTACTACGGAAAACTGGCCGGCGTCATCGGATACCATCCGATTGACTGGATAAACAAGAACGTCGAGTTGGGATACTGGATTGGGGCAGAGTTCCAGGGAAAGGGGATCGTCACGAGGGCATGCAGATTCCTTGTCGGCTACTCCTTCGGTGTGTTGAAATTGCAACGGGTGCAGATCAGGTGCGCGGTCGGCAACAAGAAGAGTTGCGCCGTCATCGAACGGCTCGGTTTCATCAGGGAAGGGATCGCACGACAGGCCGAGTTCCTGTACGGCCGCTACCTCGACCTCGCTGTGTACAGCATGACTGCCGCAGAGTGGGAAGCGCTCGAAGCTGCCAAGCCGGCCTCATGATGTTCGACCCCACCCGCCGCGACTTTGAATTTCAACGGGAATTTCTTTACTATCCTTTCCACGGTGAACCACACTTGAGTCACATCTAAGAAGGAGTCCGACGATGGAAACACTCTCCCCGCGCGAACAGTTCGACCACGACCGCAGGCGATTTCTCTCGATGGTAGGAAAGGGACTCGGCCTTGCGACGCTCAGCTCGACAGTCGTCGCCTCCCTGTTGAACGACCTTCACGCGGCTACAAAGCGGGTTCAACATCTTTCTCCCGAGAGCGTCTCATCTGATGAAGATTTCTGGTTCGAGATCCAACAGTCGTTCAGTATCACGCGAGGAATCGTCAACCTCAACAACGGAGGAGTTTCACCCTCGCCCCGCCTCGTCACCGAAGCGCTCGTCCGGTATATATGGCAATCGGAAGATGTTACAGCGTATAGCATGTGGCAAATTCTCGAGCCGCAATGCGAGACTGTCCGCACCGGGCTAGCAGACGCGTTCGGCTGCGACCGGGAGGAAATTGCCATCACACGCAACGCATCCGAATCGCTCGAGATTTGTCTCCTCGGCCTCGACCTGAAGCGCGGCGATGAAATACTCACAACAACGCAGGATTATCCGCGGATGATCACGACTTTGAAACAGCGTGAGCAGCGTGAAGGACTCGTCCTGAAGCAAATAAAGATTCCGATCCCACCGAAGCGTCTCAGCGAGATTACCGAAGCGTTCGAACGTGCAATCACACCGAAGACCCGCGTCATCCTCGTTTCTCACGTTGTCAACATTACAGGACAGATCACGCCTGTAAAGGAAATTTGCGACCTGGCCCGTTCCAAAGGGATCGAAGTTGTCGTCGACGGCGCCCATTCGTTCGGACATTTCGATTTCAAACAGAAGGACCTTGGATGCGACTACTTCGGCACGAGTTTGCATAAATGGCTGTTCGCTCCCAAGGGGACAGGTTTCCTCTATGTGAAGCGGGAAAAGATCGAAAAACTCTGGGCGTTGATGGCAACATCGAAGGAGCAGGCGAAAGACATTCGGAAATTTGAAGAGGTCGGAACGCATCCTGCAGCCAATAAACTTGCGATCGGCGAAGCGTTGCTCTTCCATAAAGGACTCGGCGCAAAGCGCAAGGAAGCCCGGCTGCGTTACATAAGGAATTATTGGGCCAACCAGCTCAAAGACCTCCCGAATATCCGATTCAACACATCGTTCGACGAAAATCAATCGTGTTGCATCACGAACGTCGAGGTTGTGGGGGTCGACCCCTCGGCGATCGGCAACTATTTGATGGGAACTCACAAGATATTCACGACACCGATCATCCACGATGAGTTCCGAGGTATTCGCATCACGCCGAGTGTCTACACAACGCTGGGCGAGCTCGACAGGTTCAGTGAAATCATGGCCGACGTCGCGAAAAAGGGGTTGCCAAAAATTTAATACTCGGATTCGTCCGGGCGCAATGAGATTCATCCGGGTGTCATGACATTCCCTAGCACCATGATAAATCATGGTGCTAGGGAGGTTCTGGGGGGAACCATGCTGTACTCGCTTACGAAGATCTATATTCACATCGTGTGGAGAACGAAATGGCGCGAAATTAGTTTGCACACGGAGCTCCGACCGAGACTCAGAGACCATTTAGCTTGCTATGCCGCTGCCAAGGATATTCAACTCGAGGAACTCAGCGTTCAACCTGACCACGTTCATCTACTCGTCTCTCTGCCGAGCAACCAGCAACTTGATTGGGTTGTAAAAATGTTGAAAGGCGAATCGTTTCACTGGATCAATCAGCAAAAACTCGTCGATGGGACGTTCGGATGGCAGCGCGGTTACGGAGCATTCTCCGTAAGCCGCTCTCACCTCGGAAGAGTCAGAGCGTACATAAAAAACCAGGACACGCA
>JBGOVN010000208.1:0-3667 GCA_041478155.1 Bacteroidota bacterium
CACAAAACGAATTCGCGCCGCCGGATCTACCGATTTTGGATGGCAGCCGCGATTCTACGACCACATCATCGACGACGAGGATGACCTCAACCGAATCCGCCAATACATCATCAATAATCCATCGAAATGGCCATCGGACAAAAATAACCTGGATACACGGTAACACAATCCGCCGGATCGTCGCCCGGCACAATGTAAAGACGTTACGTCGGAACGTCTCCAAAAGAGCGGGCTCCTCATGAAATACGCCTCACATCTTCTTCTCCCACTCCTGACAATCTTCTCCCTACCGCTGACAGCCCAGCAGACGCAACCTCCGGTCTACACCCACGCAGACACATTACGAGGCATGCTGACACTCGCCCGGACCTGCTACGACGTCACCTATGAGCATCTCGACGTCAGAATCGACCCCGCCCGAAAATATCTCTCAGGCTCGAACACGATTACATTCGTTGCAACCGACGATTTCACTCTCATGCAGGTCGACCTATTCGCAAACATGAATGTCGACAGCATCCTCCTCGATAAGAATCAGGCAACGCTGTATAGACGCGACAGCAACGCTGTGTTTGTAACGCTTCCTGTAACAATAAGAAAAGGTTCTCTACACGATCTTGCATTCTATTACTCGGGATCTCCGCACGAAGCGAAGAACCCACCCTGGGGAGGGGGATTTACCTGGACTACCGATAAAAAGGGGGGTCCATGGGTTGTCGTCACCTGTCAGGGAACCGGCGCGAGTCTCTGGTGGCCTAACAAGGACCATCAATCGGACGAGCCCGACAGCATGCTGATCAGCGTGGCGGTCCCACCCGGATTGGAAGACGTATCAAACGGGAAGCTCCGAGCACGGACCGTACTTCCGGACGGTTGGACGAAATACGATTGGTTCGTCAGCTCTCCGATCAACAATTATTGCGTCACCGTGAACGTCGGCAAGTTTGCTCACTTTGGAGAAACGTTCAAAGGGGAGGAAACGGAGTATTCATTGGACTACTACGTTCTTCCCGAAAACCTGGAGAAAGCAAGGGTGCAGTTCCAGCAGGTGAAACCGATGCTGAAATGTTACGAGAAGTACTTCGGTCCGTATGCGTTCCCCAGGGATGGCTACAAATTGATAGAGTGTCCGCACAACGGAATGGAACACCAGTCCGCCGTCGCGTACGGCAATTTGTATATTCAGGGATACCGCGGGAGGACTTGGGCGCCCGTCGGACTTAAGTTTGACTTCATCATAATACACGAATCGGCGCATGAGTGGTGGGGAAATAGTCTGACCTCCTCGGATATTGCCGACATGTGGATGCACGAGAGTTTCGGGGCGTACGCGGAGGCGCTGTACGTTGAGTGTTTATACGGAAGGAAAGCATCGCTCGAATACATCAACGGGAAGAAGTCGAACGTGCAAAACGACCAGCCAATCATCGGAGTGTACAATGTTCACAAACAAGGTGCGGGGGATATGTACGACAAGGGACAGCTTGTCCTGAACACGCTCCGGAGTGTTATCGACAACGATTCGTTATGGTTCTCGATCATTCGTGGATTTGCAACGACGTATCGCCGGAAAATCGTAAAGGCGGAATATTTTTTCAACTTCGTGAATCAAAAAACTGGAACTGACTACACGTACTTTTTCGACCAGTATTTGAAGCATCCGAAAATCCCGATTCTCCAGATGTTCATCTCGAAAAAGGGCGACAGTGTTACCGCGGCGTATCGGTGGACAGCAGATGTCAAGGAATTCAAGATGCCGATCAAAGTAACGACGGCGCCCGGCAAACAGGAATTCATTTATCCGACAACATCCCGACAAACATTAGTATTGAAACTTCGAGACCCAAACGAGTTTAGGGTCGCAGAAGACCTTTTTCTTGTCGACACGCATATTACGAAGTCATATCTCGATCCCAATATGCCCGATTTGCCGGGGAGACGGTAGAGACGCTCCGTTGGAGCCTCTCAAACTTGGAACGTCTCGAGGCGAACATTACGTTCCGTTGGAAGGTCCTCACCTGAATATCGTTGAAACCCGCGACAACGCGGCCGCAACCCAGTTCTCTTTTTTCACCCCCCTTTCATAATTATCACCTATCTTTCGCCTGTTTCCCCCATGCGAATACTCCTTATTGAAGACGACGCCAAGCTTTCAGCATCGATCGCCAAGAACCTTCGAGCACAGAGTTTCGCCGTCGATACCGCATACGACGGTACCCAGGGGGAGGAGTTTGCCAAGGTTAACGACTACGACGCTATCCTCCTCGACGTCATGCTCCCGAAACAGGATGGATGGATTACCTGCAAGAACCTCCGTCGATCGAAGATCCTGACTCCCATCCTCATGCTCACGGCCCTGGGCGATGTCGACGATAAGATAAAGGGTCTCGACAGCGGTGCCGACGATTACCTCGTCAAGCCGTTTCATATCGGGGAGTTGCTCGCACGGATAAGATCTCTCACTCGCAGAAAAGCGGATGTGCGAACAACAAAAATCGAACGATTCGGACTTCTCCTCGATGTCGGCACCCACAAGGCATTCAGGGAAGAAAAGGAAATCTCGCTGTCGGCCAAAGAGTTTGCATTGCTTGAATTGTTTATGATGAATCCAAACCGCATCCTCTCCCGCGAGGAGATCGCTGAACATCTCTGGGACATGAACTTTGAACCCCGAAGCAATATCATTGAGTCGTTCGTGAGGTTTTTGCGTCAAAAGGTTGATAACGGCTTCAGCACGAGCCTCATCCACACTGTCCGTGGGGCTGGCTACATCTTCTCCGCTCAAGAACCTTGATGGATATGAACAAATCACTCTTTCCTTTACTCGATACACTGCTCCGCGGTGGGATAGACAGTTTTTCGACGGTGCTGCGCCGGGCCCGCAGGCGGGCCTTGGATTGACAGTGGACATAGTGCGTCTCAGAGTTGTGTCGCCACGGAGACTGTCGCGACGAGAAACATAAGCCCCCAATGCTAACGATCCGTTCAAAACTCATTCTCGCCTCATCTTCACTGACTGCGATCGTCCTGATCGTCCTATCCTTCAATATTTATCAGAATTTCAAGAAGACGATTCTAGCGACGCTCGATGCCCGTTTGGAAACCTACGCTCGTCGTCTGGAGACTGAAATCCAGGAACAACAAGGTGAAGGGATCGGAATTAATCCTCCCGAGTTGCTGGACATCAAACCCGAAGGGATCTCAGGTACTGCACTCCGAATCCTCGACTCAACCCTTCACCCAATCTACTCCGACTCGGTGCTCGCAGGACTGCCGGTCGGGCAGCAGCAGGACATACGCTCTGAACACCCGGTCTACGAAGAATTATTGATCCATGGGGTCCGCTATAGGTCCATCTGGATCACGGCAGAGGTCTACGACCGCTTCATCTATCCTCTGCAGGTTGCGACTCCGTTACTCGAAGCCGATTCAACACTCGCCCAGCTTCGCGTCGAGTTCTATTCGACAATTCCGGTCGTTCTGTTCCTCTCCGCGTTAGCGGGCTATCTCCTGATCGGTAGAGCATTCCGCCCTCTCACGAACATGATCAAAGCCGCCGAATCGATCAGCGCGAAGAATCTCAACGAGGCGTTCAGCGTTCCTCAGGGGAAGGATGAGGTTTCGACATTAGGGAATGCCCTTGTTTCAATGATCAAACGCCTGAATG
>JBGOVN010000211.1:0-3629 GCA_041478155.1 Bacteroidota bacterium
CAATGGGTTAGCTTTTCGTTATAAGCCTTTAGTTGTGAGCTCCCTCTTTCCGCTCATTGCCTCCTAACTCCTGATTTCTATTTCCTTTCCATCCCCGCTTCAATATTCCATTTCAGCCCAACTCCTATCACCTTCCACCTATCTCCTAGTACCTGTTTTCCTTCCCTCCTTACTTTTCCACTTCTCCGTCTGCCATCACCAGCGCTTCATCCAGCGCTTTCACGCCAGAATCTATTTCTTCCTTCGTGATGATGAGGGGCGGAGCGATCACGAAGTGACTCACCCACGCCTGGACGAAGACCCCTTTCTTCATCATTTCGCCGGCGACCTTCTCCACCATTGTAGGAACGCCGTTCACCTTGTCACGGAACGTGTTGAAATACGTCATGGTCTTCTTGTTCTTCACGAGTTCGACAGCCCAGAAGAGGCCGAGTCCCCGCACGTCGCCTATTGCCGGGTGCTTGTCTTTCAAGCCGTTGAGCTTTTTTCCCACGTACTCGCCTAATTCCTGCGCCCGCTCGATGAGATTCATCCTTTTGTACTCATTGATGGCCGCGATTGCCGGAGCGAGCGTGAGCGGATGAGCTTCGTACGTGTGTCCGTGTGCAAAAAAATGGTCGTCAAAATACGACGCCACCTTCATCGTTGTAGCGCACAGACCGAGCGGGACGTAGGCCGTCGTGATTCCTTTTGCCGTCACGAGGATATCCGGGATAACACCCCAGTGGTCGACGGCAAACCATTTACCCGTACGGCCCCATCCGCTCATTACTTCGTCGGCGATGAGCAACACGTTGTGTTCGTCGCAGATCTGCCGTAGACGCGGCATGTATTCCTTCGGGGGGACGAGGACTCCGTTCGTTCCGACAACCGGTTCAACGATGACCGCTGCGACGTCACTCTCGTTTTCAATCATGTGGCCGATGTATTCGACACACGCAATCTCACACTCCGGATAGTGGTGACCGAGGGGGCAATCGTAACAATTGACCTCGGGTGCAAAGATGACTCCCGGTATTTTCCCTGCAGGCTCCATCGCCCAGCGCCTCGGGTCTCCCGTTGCGGCAATCGATCCCATCGTAGACCCGTGGTACGACCGGTACCGTGCGATGATCTTCGTTTTGCCAGTCACCATGCGCGCAATCTTGAACGCGGCTTCATTCGCTTCCGTGCCGGACGTGGTAAAGAAAAATTTCTCCAGACCTTTCGGTAAAACTTCGAGCAGCATCTTGCTCAGCTCGGCCCGGACGTCGGTTGCGTAACCGGGGGCGATGTATGCGAGTTTCTGTGCCTGGTCCTGGATCGCTTTAATAACCGCCTGATTCTTGTGTCCGAGTTGAACGCACATCAACTGCGACGAAAAGTCGAGATACTTTTTTCCGCTCGCGTCGGTGAAGTAACATCCCTCCGCATCGACGATGTGGAGCGGCTTCCAGCCTTTCTGAAAACGCCACGTGCCGTAGGTGTACCTTGCGGAAAGTTCAGAAATCTGCTGAGAAGTCAGAGAGGACATGAATGATGGTTTAAGGTTGGAGGTTGGAGGTTTAAGGTTTACGATTCACGTTTCACAGTTCACGATTTAAGGTTTAGGGATGTGCCGAAGGCGTCCCTTCGGGAAGAGTTTAGAGTTCTGGGTTGTGAGTTTTGAGTTGGGGAGCGAACGTCATGGGTGTTTTCGTCCTGAAAGTCGCAGATCATCGATTGTGTTTTCTAACATTGAACTTGAAACTTTTCCTACCCGTAGGCTTCTACTAATTCTTTGTACGATTCCGGCCTTCGATCCCGGTAGAACTGCCATACTTGCCGGACTTCCTGAATCATATCCATATTGAGGTCAGCGACAACGAGTTCGTCTTTGTCCCTGCTCGCCTGCACTATGATTTTTCCGCGAGGGTTACAGAAGTAACTCTTACCGTAGAACTCCCCGATGTTCCAGGGAGGTTCCGTTCCGACGCGATTGATGGCTCCGACAAAATATCCGTTCGCAACAGCGTGAGCCGGCTGTTCGAGTTCCCATAAATACTCAGAGAGACCTGCAACAGTTGCCGACGGATTGAAGACAATCTCCGCTCCATGGAGACCCAGGACGCGGGCACCTTCGGGAAAATGCCTGTCGTAACAAATGTAGACCCCGATATCCGCATAACGCGTCTTGAAAACAGGATAACCGGTGTTCCCGGGCTTGAAGTAGAATTTCTCCCAGAATCCCGGGTCAACCTGTGGAATATGATGCTTCCGGTATTTTCCCAGGTATGTTCCGTCTGCGTCGATGACCGCCGCCGTATTGTAGTAAACGCCCGTCATCTCCTCTTCGTACATCGGAACGATCATCACCATTTGATGTTTTTTTGCGAGCTGCTGCATATGTTTCAGTGTGGGACCATCCGGTATTCTTTCCACCATTGCATACCACTTGGTTTTCTGCTCTGCGCAGAAGTAGGGGCCATAAAATAACTCCTGCATGCAAAGAATCTGAACGCCTTTCTTTCCCGCTTCCTCTATGTAACCGACGTGTTTGTCGACCATCGCCTTCTTTATTTTTTCAATCGGCTGCTCCGTCGACTCCGCTAGCTTGCATTGAATAAGTCCACCCTTTACGATTCGAGACATTCGGCCTCCTGCCTTGGAAAAAGCCTTGGTGACAACGTTAAAAGTATGACAACAAAAAAATGGTAACGGTTATTTCAGTGGATGTCAAGCAACGACGCGATAGCGGTATGCAATCCGTAGTGCCCGGAAAAAGAAAAAATCCCGCTTTAGGGGCGGGATGTAGACCCAATGCATTCAGTTCATTTTGACACGTATCGCATAGGATGATTTCATTTCCGGCGGGTGTTGGATTGAAATGCAGTCATTGTGTTGCACCAATCTTTCCCGAAGCTTCTCCACCCTCCGGGCCATAATACATCACCCACGTAAAAAAATCCTCGGTAAAATTCTCGAAGCGATGATTGACGCCGGCGGGGGCAAATAAAAAGTCGCCTGGTTTAAACGTCGACCGGCGGCCATCAATCACAAACTCCCCGTTTCCCTGTGCAACGACATAGATCTCGTCTCGAGTGTGCGGAGTCTGCGGATCGTTTCCCCGGGGCGCGTAGATCTTGACGCTGAGGCTCCCGTGCGTGAAAAGCTCAACCGATCGTTCTCCCTGGGGACCGGGAAGGCGCGACATTGCCTCGATCAGCGAAACCGTTGCCGGACGAGAAGAGCTGTCGAGAGCGTCCATCGAGGGCTCACTTCCATCCCATCCGTGCTCTCAGCGCCGTAATATGCCCGACGTGATGACGTCCGTGCCACGCGTAGAGCTCGAGCATACTCTCGAGGGTCGTGACTCCGTTCTCGGGATGAAGGATCGTTCTGGAGAAATCAGATGCTTTGAGTGTTTGGAGGAAAAGAACCCATCGCTTGTGTAACGCATCGAAGAGGGTGAGCGAGATTTCTACAGGAGCTGTTTTTGCTTCGGCGAGCTCGGACCAGAGTTTCTCATCGTAGGGGCGGATCGTCGGATGTTGTTCCGTAACCCCGAGCTTGAACCGAACATACGAGTTCATGTGGCTGTCAGGAAGATGATGGACAACCTGTCGGACTGTCCATCCGCCCGGACGATATGGTGTGTCGAGCTGTGACTC
>JBGOVN010000215.1:0-3614 GCA_041478155.1 Bacteroidota bacterium
CAGGAAGCCCACGCCAACGTTAAACCTTGTTTGACGGAAAGCGCCGTTCGAGATTGGCGGCTGCATCTGATACATTCTGTCTCCGCCTGTATAGATAAACGGCTCTGCGTTGTAGAGAACCGTTCCCGCCGGTCTCAGAATTACACCCCCTTCGATTCCAATTCTACTCGATTGGAACTCCCGTGACTGATATCGAAGTCCGATAGTCGGTCCGACGACAGGCTGGTCGTCAATCACATAACGGCTGACGGCGACGATGGGTGCAAACGTTGCGCGGAAACGTTGTTGCGCCGTTCCAACCATCACGACACACAAGAGCGCTGCGACAAGTGCTTTCATCCTATTCTCCTTTTTCTTCTCCACTGTAGTCCTCCCTCAATGTACCACGTTTAGGACTTAGTTTCAAACCGTTTCCAGTCACTCGCGTATTTGCACAATTTCTCGTTGACGAGGAAGTTCACCGTCCCGGGTTCGAACGAGTTGTTTCCTTTTTGTTTTCCCGCCTTCACCCCCGTGAGAATTTCTACCCCCTCATCAACTGTCTTGACCGCATGGATGTGAAATTTTCGCTTCTTCACGGCATCGTATACTTCTTCCCGGAGCATGAGGTCGTCGATGTTTTGCGCCGGAATCATCACTCCCTGTGTTCCCGTCAACCCGCGCGCTTTGCAGACATCGAAGAACCCTTCAATCTTCAAGTTCACACCGCCAATAGGCTGGATTTCCCCTTTTTGGTTGACCGAGCCGGTCACTGCGAGGTCCTGCCTGAGGGAAACCTCGGAGAGGCTCGAAAGAATTGCGTAGATCTCCGTCGAGGATGCGCTATCGCCGTCCACGCCGCCGTAGGATTGCTCGAACGTAATGCTGGCATCCATGACGAGGGGCTTATCTTGGGCGAACTTTCCCCGGAGGTATCCGCTGAGAATCGACACACCTTTGTTGTGTGTCGGACCGCTGAGTTCAGCATCCCGTTCGATGTTAATGACGCCGCTCCTTCCGAGTGAGGTCTTGGCAGTAATCCGCGAAGGCTTGCCGAATGCATGTTCTCCCATGTCATACACGGAAAGTCCGTTCAACTGACCGACGACGGCCCCTTCCGTATCGATCATGATCACCCCTTGGACCATCATTTCTTGAATTTTCTCCTCCGACAGCTTCACGCGATAGGTTCGTTCTTCAATCGCTTTCTCGACATGTTCCCCCGAAACCGATTTCGCTTTCGCCTTGCGGGCCCAATAGTTTGCTTCTCGTGCGACGTCCGCAATAATGTTGAATCGCGTCGAAATTTTCTCCTGCCGCCCCGCAAGCCTGACTCCAAATTCAATCACCTTTGCCAACGCGGTTGCGTTAAACGTCATCAGTTTTTCATCGTCGCAAATCATCTTGACAAAACTGAGGTATTCCGTAATGCTCCCGGAATTTTTCGGCATTTCGAAATCGAAGTCCGCCCGGATTTTGAAAATCTTCTTGAAATCGTCGTCGCGGAAATACAAAAAGTAATAAAGCTCTGTATCTCCAATCATGATGACTTTCACGTTCAAGTCGATAGGTTCCGGCTTCATGCCGGATGCGGTAAATCCGAAGAGCGGTTCGAACGTTTGGATGTCGATCAATCCCGTGCGCAAACTTCTCTTCAAATCCTGCCAGACGCCGGGTTCGATCAGCGTATCGAGTGCGTTCAGCACGAGGTAGCCGCCGTCAGCCTGGAGGAGGGAGCCTGCCTTGATTTTCGTAAAGTCCGAACGCCAGACGCCCCCTTTTTCGAACTCTCGTTCAACCGTCCCGAAGACGTTTTTGTACTTTGGATTCGTCTCGATGATAATCGGAACCTGCTGAGTCTGGGAATTATCGACGAGGACATTTACCTGGTATTCCAGGAACTCATCCTCTACGGGTTCAGCCTCCTGATCCCCCGACGGCATCGTAAATTGCTGCTTTCGAAACCGTTCGAGATTTTCCCGCACACTCGACCTGACATCTTCGAGATAGGCATGGACTTTGGCGTGGTCGTATGTCGTTTTTAGAATCCGGATCGCCTCGTCCACCAGCGGCATGACGAGCTCGCCTTCCAGTTCGTTGAGAGATTCCTGAACCTTTTTCTCGATGTTGCGCAGCTCACGGAAGACTGTTGCCATCTGTTTTTCAAGCTCTGCGAGCACCGTCTTCTTCGCTTCAAACTGCTCCCTTGGAACTTCTCCCTTTTGGACCATGGTCTCAAGCTGGTCGAGGTTCGTTGCGGTCCCATTTACCATCGGCACGACCTCGGGGCGCATCACGTTGCCAACTTGTACCTGCACAAGGTCAAAACCCCGTTCTTTGACGCGCTTTTCAAAGTCCTGGAGCACACTCTTCTGCCGGTCCTGGAATAATTGCACCATACCCCTCCGGGCCTGCTGGTAGCGCTGGCTCTCGTAGACAGCAGGTATGTCGCGCAGTAACTCAGTGACAAAGTTTTCCATGTCCTGCTGCAACGCCTTACCTTGCCCGGCGGGGAGGGAGAGGACTAACGGCATGTCGGAATTCTTGAAATTATAAACGTAACAATGATCCTTTAATTCTGTCTGTTTCTTTTCGAAATCGTGCAGCAGACGCTTGATGGTTGTCGTGCGCCCGGTGCCGGAGAGCCCCGAAACAAAAATGTTGTATCCAAAATGGCCCATCTCTAGGCCGGTTCGAAGCGCCCGCAATGCCCGCTCCTGCCCGATGATTTCCCGGCTCGGCCTGACATCGTCGGTTGACGCGACTCCGATCGAGCGAGGGTCGCATTGCCATCGCAGCTTCTCAAGCGGAAGGGACTTGTGTGGAGTTGCGCGTTTAAGGTTGGGAGTCGGGAGCGCGAGCTTTTTCTTCATAGAATAATTATTTGAAAGGAGGCCGGAACGATAGTACGTAAAAGGGGGTTGAGGTGCAAATTTTCAGATCCCGAAGATTATAACGTCGTACGTAAGGATGAAAATGAGGTTGAGACTCTGCACGATCAAACGCTGCCTACCACGACATTGACTGCGACAACGTTCACGATGTCGTTTACGCTGCATCCCCGCGAAAGGTCAAAGGCTGGTTTCTTCAACCCCTGGACGATCGGCCCGAGTGCCTCGGCCCCCGCCATCCGCTGCGCGAGTTTGTAGCCGATGTTCCCGGCGTTCAAGTCGGGGAATATCAGAACGTTTGCGCTGCCCTCAACGGAGCTGCCGGGTGCTTTTTGATTCGCAACCGAAGGAACAATCGCCGCATCCAATTGCAACTCACCGTCGACGCTCAGGCTCGGGTTCTTCTTTTTTACGATGGCTGTCGCCCTCTGAACTTTTTCCACCATCGCATGTGCGGCGCTTCCTTTCGTCGAGAACGAAAGCATCGCCACTCGCGGCTCCTCCCCTGTGAGCTTCCGGTGGTTCTCCGCCGACGCGATCGCGATATCGGCAAGCTGTTCGGCGGTGGGATCGGGGAGAACCGCACAGTCGGCAAAGGTGTAGGTTGTATACGGAAACAACATGAGGAAAAAGCTCGAAACGACGCTGATTCCGTCGGCCACACCGATGACCTGAATGCCTGCGCGCAGAACATCGCCGGTCGTCGAGAGCGATCCGGCAACACTTCCATCCGCCTTTCCTTCC
>JBGOVN010000281.1:0-3004 GCA_041478155.1 Bacteroidota bacterium
CGATGGCTTTGATTCACGGTCAACGCTTTCCCATTGTGGGAACGATTTGCATGGACCAGTGTATGGTAGACTGTGGGACCGTCGGTGTGTCAGTTGGAGACGAAGTTGTTTTGCTTGGACGACAAGGAAATCAACAAATTACCGCCTGGGATGTCGCAGACCGTCTGGGAACCGTTCCGTATGAGGTATGTTGCGGTATTTCCTCACGAGTTCCTCGAATCTATAAGAATTGATGAGCCAGGCTCGCGATCATATCGCCGCACTGCTTGCGAGGCTTCCCCAAGAAGGTGAACTTTCGCCCGACCAGCAGGCAACGCTGGCGAGCATACGAGAGAAAATCGAAACCACTGCTGACATTCAGCAAGAGCTCAAGAATTTATTCAAGGTTAAGAACTTCTCCGAATTTGCGCTGAGCCTTATGTGGGTTGTCGAGCGGTCGGAAAACAATGCGTCAAGTCCGGAGGAAGAAACAACCGTTCTAACGTTGTTTCGCAATGCTGTCGCGGATTCGGCAACGCAAGTGGGAGCTCAAGCCGCAGAGGGGGAGTTTTTTGGTGCCCCACCGTCGAGTGATCTTGCCGTTGAGATTCCCGTCCTTGACGAGTTGCCTCAGGGGATGGAGGCTGAACAACAGGTCGAACCAGAACCGCCGCAGGAACATCAGGATGTGGAGGGAGTCTCGGAACCGGCTGTTGAAGGTACGTCGATGCCAGTCGAGGATCACATTAAGAAGTTTGGCTTGATGCTGGAAACATTCTCAACGGCGGTTCAGAGCGGCGCAGATGATCGAACCTCGCTCCTCGAGCAGATTGTCAACGAGAACAATGTTGTCGGGGCCACCGCCGGTTTCCCCGAAGAGTATAAACAGTACTGCAGGTATCTGACGGACTTCTTGCAGTACATTTTTGCCAACCAATTCCTGGACGATGTACGGGTTATGAATATCGTGACGAACATTCAGGATCCATTTGCCACCTGGGCTGCGGCTCCCTCCGAGGCTCGAGAAGGGGTCTTGGGTCCCGGAATAGAGATTCTTCGCGATTTCAAAACAATGTTCGAATAGCTGCCGTGATGGCCCATGTCTATGCAGTGATCATGGCTGGCGGTGTGGGATCGCGGTTCTGGCCCCGCAGCCGTGAACGCTCTCCGAAACAGTTCCTCGAAATCATCGGTTCGGGGACGATGATTCAAAACACCGCCGCACGAATTGCACCTCTCGTCCCGCCGGATAGAATTTTCGTTGTTACAAACATCCTCCAGTACGACGAAGTACGTAAACAACTCCCGTCACTCCCACCGGAAAACATTCTCGCCGAGCCCGTCGGACGAAACACTGCACCGTGTGTCGGTCTGGCTGCTCAGTGGATCAGGAAAATGGACCCGGACGGAATCATGGTGGTGCTTCCTGCCGACCATCTCATTCGCAATGTGGACGAATTTCTTCGAATTGTTCGTCTTGCCGTTCACGTGGCGGAAGAATCGAACGCACTTCTCACCATCGGCATCAAGCCGTCCCATCCGGAGACGGGATTTGGGTACATACAGTTTGATGATATGAAGGAGGGGAATCCGTATTACTCCGATGGAGTCTATCGCGTTACGACGTTTGCCGAGAAACCCAACGTCGAAACGGCTGAAAAATTCCTGAAAAGCGGCGATTTCCTCTGGAATAGTGGAATGTTCGTCTGGAAAGCCTCGGCAATTCTCAAGGAAATTGAGGTCCAGTTACCCGAGTTGTACCAACAGTTGAATTCCCTCGTCCCCCAGTTAGGGACATCGGGATATAAGCCTGCCCTTGAGCGAGCCTACGGCGTCATCCGCAGTATCTCGATCGATTACGGGGTCATGGAAAAAGCGGGGAATGCTTACGTCGCACGAGGTGATTTTGGCTGGAGCGATGTCGGCTCGTGGGATGAGGTCATTCGGCTTGCCCCGACAGACGGCGAAAAGAACTCCCTTCGAGGAACGGTCATTTCCAGAGATTCGAAAGGAAACTATGTTGATGCCGGTAAAAAACTGGTAGCTACGATCGGTGTTGAGGATCTCATCGTCGTAGCGACTGATGACGCCATCCTCGTTTGCAAGAAGGGGAGATCGCAGGACGTAAAGGAGATCGTCGATTACCTTCGCAGGAAGCAGATGGATGGCTATCTCTAGCACGGAGTGCAAGGCAGTATTGTGCATGCTGACCGTTCTGTGTGGGTGTGCTTCCGCTCCTCGGTTTGTGGAGAAGGAGGGAAAAAGTACTAGTGGTGATCACTCGAAGGCCAAAAACTCCGGAGAGAACGGAACAGGACGTACCCGGCCGTCATCAGGAAAGGTTCTCCTCACCCTCGAGGGCGTTGCTTCGTACTATGCACAAGATTTTAACGGAAAACAGGCGGCAGACGGGGAAGTGTTCGACATGAATGACCTGACAGCAGCGCACCGCACATTTCCGTTTGGAACGAAGATACGCGTAACAAACATTGCGAACAATCTTCGAGTCATGGTGCGTGTCATCGATCGCGGCCCATATGTCGAAGGACGAATCATTGACCTTTCTCTCGGAGCGGCAAAACGAATAGAATTGATTAAGAGCGGAACTACGAGGGTTCGTCTCGAGGTAATCGAGTGGGGGAATGGAACGTTGTATCATTGAACGACCACATATGTCCAAAAAGTTTATCACGGAACAAGATGTGCTGGCCGCTGCGAAGCGCGGCGAGAAATCTATTTCCGTGGATGACGACACTCGTCTAACCCCCTCCGCGGTTGATGCAGCGAGACAACATACGATAGAACTCACGATGCGAGTCGCGTCGCCTCTTCTCGACTATCAGAGCGCGGGCGATGTTAAGCTTTACAAACCAGAGAAGACGAATAACACGAAAGCAGGGACGACGGTGGTCCTTGGCGCCGACCACGGCGGTTTCGAGCTCAAAGAGAAGCTGCGACAACACCTCCTCTCCCTCGGATATACAGTCGCAGATGTAGGAACGTATTCCGACCAAACGTGTGACTA
>JBGOVN010000070.1:0-6052 GCA_041478155.1 Bacteroidota bacterium
ATGAAAAAAATTGTCCTCGCGACAAGAAACATGCACAAAATTTTGGAGCTCAAGACATTCCTCGCGGGAACAGACGTCCAAGTTCTCACCCTCGAACAGATTTCCGAACCGATCGGGCTCATCGAGGACGGTGTGACGTTCCGTGAAAATGCACTAAAGAAGGCGCGCGAGGTTCATCGACATACAAGCCTTCTCTCGCTTGCCGACGACTCGGGGCTGGAGGTGTTCTACCTAAACGGGAGGCCGGGTGTTTTCTCGGCACGCTACTCGGGAGCGAATGCGACGGACGAACTGAACAACGAAAAACTTCTTCGCGAGATGAGAGGTGTCTCTCCGCGCCGGCGGTCAGCTCAATTCAGGGCCGTGCTCGCTCTCGTCGGCGACACGTTTGAGGATGTATCCGAGGGTTTTTGTTCGGGCGCACTTGCTGAATCTCCGCGAGGTTCGAACGGATTCGGATACGATCCGATCTTCATTCCGTCCGGTTTTTCAAGAACGTATGCCGAGCTCACAGCGATGGAGAAGAACCATATCAGTCATCGCGCCAAAGCATTCGAGGGGATGAAGGGGGTTCTTTCGCGCAGGCTGCAAGCATGAGCCCTCGGGCACTCCGATCGTTCGAGGATTCGGGGCGGTGGCGGCTTGCGCATCATCTCCTGCTATCACAAGAGCTGATCCCAGGATGCTTTCTTGACTAAGTAGCCGAATCTTAGTACTATCAAATGCTGTAATGCCTCGTTATCCACGGAGAAGTATTGAATGCCGACGGTTGAAAAACGAATCAAAAGTCTTAAACTGAGCCCTCTTTTCCGGGATCTTTCCCGAGCTGAGTTACTCGCGCTCGCGAAGGACCTGAAGGAAGAGACGCTGCCGGCTGGAACAGTCCTCGTCGATTTGGAAACCCCTGCCAAAAATGTCTATGTCATCGAAAAAGGGAAGGTGAAGATTTCCCGCTTCACACGGTATGGCGACGAAACGACATTGAATACTCTCGGTCACGGCGATGTGGTGGGCGAGCTTGCCATCCTCGACGGTCGCAAGCGCTCGGCGCGTGCAACGTGTACCGAAGATTCCCTTATCTATTCCATCTCCAAGAAGAAATTCGAGTCGCTCCTGAAGAACAGCCAGACTGTGTCGCTTAATCTCCTCCGCGAGTTGGGTGGACGCCTACGCTCGGCGAACGATAATATAGTGCAGAGACTGGAAGAGCAGAGAAAAGGGTTGGAAGTAGGCGTGACGAAGCTCGAGCGGCTGATCGAAGCGGGTAAAGTCATTAACTCGACGCTCGACCTCGACAAACTCCTGGGACTCATCCTTGAGGCGGCGACGAAAAGCATCGACGCTGATCGAGGGACCCTCTACCTTGTCGACTCCATCAAGTTGGAACTGTGGTCTAAGGTCCTGCAGGGAAGTAATATGGTTGAGATTCGCCTTCCTGTCGGCAAGGGGATTGCAGGCTTCGTCGCGCAGACGGGTGAAACAATCAACATCCCCGACGCATACAGCGACTCCCGGTTTAATCCTGAAATCGACAAACGCACGGGCTACCGGACACGAAACATGCTTTGCATGCCGATGCGGAACAAAGACGGTAAAACAATCGGGGTTTTTCAGCTCTTGAACAAGAAGGACGGAGCGTTTGGAGGCGAGGACACTCAGTTTATCGACGCGCTCTCTGCATTCGCCTCAGTCGCGATTGAAAATGCGCGGCTGGCGCAGGAGATGGTTCAGAATGAGCGCCTTTCCGCCGTCGGCCGTATGGCAAGTGTTATCATCCACGACATAAAGAATCCGATGGGAACCGTGCGCGTCTACGCGCAGGTGATGAAGAAGAAATCAGGGAACGAAGAAGCGGCAAAGCTTGCAGACGAAATGATCCGTCAGATCGACAGGTTTGTCAACATGACCCAGGAGATTCTCGACTTTACGAAGGGGGTCAGTTCGACGAACTTTCAAGACCTGGAATTCGGAGACGTCATGAACAGCGTTCTCGATTTCGTTGAGAGCGACTTGACGAAGAATAACATCAAGCTCATTAAGAACGCGCAGTTCCGCGGGGTCATCAGGCTCGACCAGGACAAAATCGTGCGCGTGTTCTACAACGTTGCAAGCAACGCTCGTGACGCAATGCCGAACGGCGGCTCGTTGACGGTCTCAACCTCTGAAGACAGCGGCTTTGTGAAAGTAGAATTTACCGACTCGGGCACGGGTATGCCCGAAGAAGTAAAGAAGCGCATCTTCGAGCCCTTCATGACGTACGGGAAGAAACACGGTACCGGACTCGGGATGGCGATCGTGAAGAAAGTCATCGACGACCACGGCGGCAGAATCGAAATCGATAGCGAGATGGGCAAAGGAACCACCATCCGCATTTTGCTTCCTACGAAGAAATAAGAGTTTTTTTGCGCTCGAAGCTACCCGAGCGCGCTCCCTTCGATCCGCCATCTTCATTCCTCTCTCGCTCGACACCCCGCGTTGATCTATTTTGCTCCTTTGACGAATCCGAGAATCTTCGATTGGATGGCATCCCGAATCGTTCTTGTCTTCGATAGTCTCTCCTCGTACGATCCCTTAAAAGACGAGGGGTCGTCAAAGGACCAGTGAAGCCGCGTTGAGACTCCGGGAAAAATTGGGCAACGTTCTCCGCTTGCCTCGTCACAGACGGTGACCACGTAGTCAAACGTCTTACCTTGTTTGAGAAACTGATTCACATCCTTCGTAAGATTGCGGGAGATATCAACCCCGATCTCTCTCATCGCATCCACCACGATGGGATTGAGTTTCCCGGGTTCGATGCCCGCGCTTTCCACTTCGAAGATCTGTCCGGCGTGTTTCTTGAGGAATGCCTCAGCCATTTGGCTTCGAGCGCTGTTGTGAACGCACACGAATAGAACTTTGGTTTTCTGTATGACTATTTCGGCCAACGTCGACTTCGATCAATAGTTATTGAAATTCCCTTTGATCCCGCTGTCCAATGAACTGGCCCATATATCGGCCCGAATATCGGGATGAAACGGTAAATCCATTCGCAAGAAAAATCAGATTGGAGTTGAGTGGCTTCGGAAAAAAGGACGCCCCTGCGGCTGCCCGGATAGCGAAGATTCCGGACGCGGAGGAGTTCCAGAGATTTGGTGAGCTTCGCCGGACACGGCCGAACTGCGGTGTCCGTCGGGTCTTTCGAACCCCGAAGAAAACAATTGCTATGTGAACATCATTCCCCATCCGAGTTTGCAAAGTATGAGCAGCACGTAAAGTCCGAGTGAGACTCCGACCGCAGTGCCCACAGGTTTTCCGCTCGTCTTTGCCAATCCGATTCCGATGACGGCCCATTGCCATATTCCGAAAAACTCGATGCTGGAGAGGAATCGGTGCATGGGGTTCAAGGGGTCAAACGTAGAATAAACCGCAATCGACAGTGAGGGCGTTGCGTACATTGAGTTCAATGCGTTCGCCATCAGAATTGTCACGACGGTTGCCAGAACTCCGATCCACGACGCGACCCCGTAGATCTCAAGGTTTTTTCCATATCCCGCCGTCGATTTCAAGATCATTTTCCCCCCGAGCCACAGGAACAATGCGCCTCCGAAATAGGCGAAGGCCAGGACTACGGCGCTTCCGACGATGCCGAACACCAGGAAGAGGCTGCTCATTTTCTCCATTCCCTCCTGTGCTTTTTCAAATTGATCTTGCGTCATCTTTCCCTGGTCGACCCTTTTCTGCATGGCCTTTGTCTGAGTATCCGTGATTTGCGTTCTGAAGGTCTGATTCGAGGAAAGCATGAACACGAACAGGACGGCGAGGGCGAATGTCACGAGGAGCGGTACCAGCCACAAGGTCGCTTTTGGCTCCGTGCCCCGAAGTTTTTCATACGCCTCCGACGGAGAGGTAAACGAGTTCATCATGCTATCGCCGAGACCGAGAGAGGAACCACCTTGCGGGGTTTCCATAGAGAGCCTCCTTTAAGAATGAGAGATGGGGGATCGCCGGAACAAACGACCGGAAAAGGTAACAAATATTTTTGAAAAAAACAGTCCCGGTCTTGCGTTGACAATCGGCTCATAAATGGATATATTTGGACTTGAACGCAAGCGATTGTAGCAGTCATAGAGAGTGATGAACTTCCGGGTATGGCCGAAATAGACGAGCAGCGAAAAAAGGTTGAAGAGTTAAAAAAGAAAATTCTCGAGCAGAAGAAAAAGGCCGAGGGAGGGGGAGGTGTTGATGTTGAAGCGAAAAGCAGGGAGGCCGAGGCCAAACGATCCGCGGAAGAGGCACGTCAACGCGACCAAAAGAGAATTGTGGAGGAAGCGAGTCTACGAGCAGAAGAGGAATTGCGACGGAAGCTAGAAGAAGAATCGCTTCGCATTGCGGAAGAGGAAGCAAAAAAGAAAGCTGAAGACGCGAAGCGGATGGCAGAGGTGGAGGCGAGAAAGAAAGCGGAACAAGAGGCGAAGCGTCTTGCGGAAGTTTTGGCGCGCAAAAAGGCGGAAGAAGTGGCTCGTCGTGCTGCGGAAGAGTCCGAGCGGCGGAAGAGGGAAGAAGAGGACAGAAAAAGAGTAGACGAAGCCATGGCGACGCAGACGAAACAAGCGGCGGCGATGGTAACGTTTCAGGCGTATGCCCAGGCGCTTAAACAGGCCTGGCTGGACGGTATGATGGGGACGGAAGAGGATGCGATTCTTGCCTCGCTGCGAAGGACGTTTGGAATCAGCGACCAGGAGCACACCGGACTTGAGCAGGAAGTCCAACTCGAGATCTATCTCGAGGCAATCATGACTGGATGGAGAGACGGCGCAATTACGCCTCAGGATTCTGAAAAACTTGATGAATTGAGGGACAAGTTTAAAATTTCCGCGGAGGAACACCTCAGGCTGGAGAAGCAAGTGCGCCACGAGATACTCCGACAGAAGTAATGATGGGAGCCATGGAGCAGCTCAAATTCGACACGGAAAGCCCCCCGCTGTTTCTGTAGCCTCCTGCCACCGAAAGGCCAATCAGTCAAACTTCTTGCGATTACTTACTTCATCCAAAGCTGCAAATCTGCCGTAGATTTCTAAAATAACTGTTGACTTTTCAAAACGTGAATGGTATATTTATAGCCCGTTAAATACTGGCGGGGGCGCGAAAGCGCGAAGTTCTTTAAAGAATCTAATTACCCATCTTTGATGGGTATTTTTATCTGTTCTTTGAAAAGGTGTGCACGGCTAATGTCAATTTAGCTGGGTTTCACTAAAGCAAGTATCGCGAAAGTGATACAAAGCTAAGGTCAAACTTGAAGTTGAGTGAATTAAAATTCTACAATGGAGAGTTTGATCCTGGCTCAGGACGAACGCTGGCGGCGTGCCTAACACATGCAAGTCATGGGAGAAAGGGGTAGCAATATCCCGAGTAAACCGGCGCAAGGGTGAGTAACGCGTAGGCAACCTGCCCTAAAGACGGGAATAACTCCGAGAAATCGAGGCTAATACCCGATATTGTCCCGATGCAGCATTTTATCGGGATGAAAGGCCGTAAGGCGCTTTTGGATGGGCCTGCGTCCCATTAGCTAGTTGGCGGGGTAACAGCCCACCAAGGCAACGATGGGTAGCTGGTCTGAGAGGACGATCAGCCACACTGGAACTGAGACACGGTCCAGACTCCTACGGGAGGCAGCAGTGAGGAATATTGCGCAATGCCCGCAAGGGTGACGCAGCGACGCCGCGTGAAGGATGAAGGCCCTCTGGGTCGTAAACTTCTTTTGTGGGGGAATAATATCTCGCTATACGCGAGATTGAATGTACCCCAAGAAAAAGCATCGGCTAACTACGTGCCAGCAGCCGCGGTAATACGTAGGATGCGAGCGTTGTCCGGAATCACTGGGTGTAAAGGGAGCGCAGGCGGGTTGGTAAGTCGGTGGTGAAATTCTCAGGCTTAACCTGGGGACTGCCACCGATACTGCTGATCTTGAGTGCAGAAGAGGTTGATGGAATTCTTGGTGTAGCGGTGAAATGCGTAGATATCAAGAAGAACACCGATGGCGAAGGCAGTCAACTGGTCTGTTACTGACGCTCAT
>JBGOVN010000065.1:0-6208 GCA_041478155.1 Bacteroidota bacterium
CGTGAAGAAAAGAAATGGGAAGACGCCGTTACGTACTTCAAGAAGAAGGGGGACCCGTATAAGCTTGAGCTTCTCGACGGACTCAAGGGCCAAGTAATCACCTTCTATCAACAGGGAAACTTCACGGACCTCTGCTACGGTCCGCACCTCCCGTCAACGGGCAAAATCAAGTCGATAAAACTTCTCAGCGTCGCCGGGGCATACTGGCGTGGGAGCGAAAAAAATAAAATGCTCCAGCGCATCTATGGCGTAACGTTCCCCACAAAAAAAGAACTCGACGAATACCTGTTCCGTCTCGAGGAAGCGAAACGCCGGGACCATCGCAAGCTGGGCCAGGAACTCGAACTTTTCCTGTTGACACCGAAGGTCGGCGGCGGACTCCCGCTCTGGCTCCCGAAGGGAACCATCGTTCGCGAAACGCTCGAAGCGTTCCTGCGCGAGGAGCAAAAGAAACGCGGTTACCTGTCTGTTATCACCCCCCACATCGGTAACCTCGACCTCTACAGGACGAGCGGGCATTATCCGTATTATAAAGACAGTCAGTTTGCTCCGATCAAGGTTGAAGAAGAGGAGTATCTTCTCAAGCCGATGAACTGTCCGCATCACTTCCAGATTTACCTGGCGAAGCCGCGCAGCTATCGGGACTTGCCGATCCGGTTGGCTGAGTTTGGGACCGTCTATCGGTATGAACAGTCCGGAGAACTCAACGGCCTGATTCGCGTCCGCTCCTTTACCGTGGATGATTCGCATATGTTCGTGAGGCAGGACCAGCTCAGGGACGAGCTGTGCGATGTCATCGACCTTATTCAACTTGTATTCAATACCCTTGGATTCAAGGATTTCCGCACCAGATTGTCGTTCCGCGACCCCAAGAACAAGGAGAAGTTCGGCGGCGAGGACAGTCTCTGGGTTCAGGCTGAAAAAGACATCAAAGAAGCGGCTGATTTAAAGAAGTTAAATTATTATATTGGAATGGGTGAGGCTGCGTTCTACGGACCCAAAATCGATTTCATGGTGCGTGACGTTCTCGGCAGAACGTGGCAGCTCGGTACGGTGCAAGTCGACTACGTCATGCCGGAGCGGTTCAACCTCGAGTACACCGGCAGCGACGGACAGAAACACAGGCCGGTCGTCATTCACCGCGCGCCGTTTGGTTCGATGGAACGCTTCATGGGGGTTCTCATCGAGCATTTCGCAGGAGAGTTTCCGCTCTGGCTCGCGCCGGTTCAGGTCGCAGTACTTCCCATCACTGAAGTCTTCCGTGACTATGCAATGCAGGTCTGCGCTCGGCTGAGGGCTGCGGGAATTCGGGCGGAGTCCGATGACCGGAATGAAAAAATAGGATATCTGATTCGAGATTGGGAAACAAAGAAAGTCCCGTACATGCTGGTCGTAGGGGAGAAAGAACGAGCGGCCGGAACCGTGTCCGTACGACAGCATAAGAAGGGAGACCTCGGCGCTTCAACAATCGAAGCGTTTGCCAACGTCGTTCTTGACGCCGTCAAGAACAAAACACTCACACTGTAGGAGAACAACACTATCAAGCAAGATCGAGCTCGTGTCAACACGGAAATCAGAGCGCTGCAAGTGCGCGTTATTTCTGACGATGGAGGACAACTGGGGATATTCATAACGAAAGAAGCTATCAAGCTTGCATCCGATAAAGGACTCGACCTCATCGAGATCGTCCCGAATGCGACCCCCCCCGTCTGCAAGCTCATGGATTTTGGGAAGTATCGCTACGAGCTGGCAAAGAAGGAGAAGATTCAGAAGAAACATCAACACATAACTCTCGTGAAGGAAATTCGATTCCATCCGAATACCGATTCGCATGACTTCGAGTTCAAAACGCGACACGCCCGCGAGTTCATCGAAGAAGGCCATAAGGTGAAGGCGACCGTTGTGTTTAAGGGAAGAGAGATCACGTATCAGGACCACGGGAGGGAGTTGCTCGGCCGCTTTACGGAACGACTATCCGACATTGCCAAAATCGAACAGGAAGCAAAGATGGAAGGCAGGCAGATGATCGCCATCTACGTCGGCGACAAGACGAAGAAGAAAACAACAGACAAACCGACTAAAGAAGTGAAAGAAGTAACTGAAGGATAATGACATGCCGAAAATGAAGACACACCGCAGGGCCTTGAAATCGTATAAGATAACGGCGACGGGAAAGGTAAAGCGTCGGAAAGCGTTCCGAAGCCATATCTTGACGAGTAAGTCGAGCAAGCGCAAGCGACATCTGCGCAAGCCGACGCTCGTCTCGACAACAGAAGCGTATAAGATCCGAAGAATGCTATCAGCGTAATAAAGAAAGGATAAGAGCAATGCCGCGTTCGCAAAATAAAGTCGCGTCACACCGCCGCCGGAAGAAAATCCTCGCACGAGCCAAGGGATTCTGGGGCGCACGAAGCAAGGTTTACACGATTGCGAAGCACCACGTCGACAAAGCCGGGCAACACGCCTATCGACATCGGAAAACGAAGAAACGCGAGTATCGAAGTCTTTGGATCGCACGCATCAATGCCGCCGCACGCCTGAACGGGATCACGTATTCCCGGCTCGTTGCGAAACTCGACAAGAAGCAAGTTGGGATCAACCGAAAGGTGCTCGCCGATCTGGCAGCGAACCATCCGCAAGCATTTGCGGAGGTCGTCAAATTTGCAACAGCCTAAACTGAGTCTTCTCGCAGACTGACCCCCCGAAGATTCTGTTCGAATCTGCGGGACGACACGCTGTCCGGTCTGTGAGAAGATTTTTTATTGCAGTACGCTGAACCCCCCTTCTCACTCGCCGAACGCCCAGAACGAGCAGGACGAAAAGCATGCGCGAAAGAATCGAACAGATCAGACAGGAATTCCTCACCGATGTCAAGTCTATCAAGAATCTTGACGACCTCGAACGCCTCCGCATCAAATATCTCGCCCGCAAAGGAACGATAGCAGAGCTCTTCGACGCTCTCAAGTCTCTCGCAGCTGAAGAAAAACCGAATTTTGGCAAACTCCTGAACGAGCTTCGAACCCTCGCCCAGGCTGAGTTCGACCGCGTGAAGGCTGGCATCGAACACCCTGCGAAGGGTGCGGAAATTCCGTTCGACGTTACTCTCCCCGGAAGACCCAGGCCGGTCGGTACGAAGCATCCCGTGATTCAAACGATGGATGAATTCAAACGGATTTTCGTCAACATGGGATTCTCCGTTGTCGGCGGACCCGAGATTGAAAGCGACTACTACAATTTCGAAGCGCTGAATTTTCCGAGGGACCATCCCGCCCGTGATATGCAGGATACATTCTTCATTTCGGGGACCAACGTCTTGCTCCGCACCCATACGACGCCTGTCCAGGTCAGGATCATGGAAAAACAAAAGCCTCCGGTTCGGGCAATCATGCCGGGGAGAGTCTATCGAAACGAAGCCGTGAGTGCGCGGAGCCTCGTCTTGTTTCACCAGGTCGACGGTATTTACGTCGACAAAGGCGTCACATTCTCTGAATTGAAAGGGACTCTCGTTTCATTCGCAAAACAGTACTATGGAAGCAGTTTGAAATATCGATTCAGGCCGAGCTTCTTTCCGTTTACCGAGCCCAGCGCTGAAATGGATATTACGTGCTACATCTGCGGCGGGAAAGGGTGCCGGATCTGCAAGAACTCCGGCTGGCTCGAGATCGTGGGCTCGGGAATGGTTCACCCGAATGTACTGAAACGGGTGGGATACAACCCGGAACAAGTCTCCGGATTCGCATTCGGATTTGGCGTCGAACGTCCTTTGCTCCTAAGGCATGAGATCGATGATATTCGTATCCTGTATGAAAATGACATGAGATTTTTGAAACAGTTTTAACTGCCGCAATGTTGAGCAGAAACTCATCATCGCAATGAAACTCTCCCAAAACTGGCTCAAACGATACATCGATTTCAAGCTCACGCCGGAGGCTTTTGTCGAGGGCTTGACGATGCTCGGACTCGAAGTGGAAAGCTACGAAGACTTGTCGAAGAAGTACGGCAAGTTCGTCGTCGGGGAAGTTCTCGAGCGCGCGAAGCATCCTAATGCCGACCGTCTTACGCTCTGCAAGGTAAACGTTGGCAGCGAGATTCAGGAGATTGTCTGCGGGGCTCCGAATGTCGCGGCCGGACAAAAGGTGGCGGTTGCCCTCGTCGGTGCGACGATTCCGCATGACCAACACGAGCCGAACGGCGAGCCGTTTGTCCTCGCTAAGGCAAAAATCCGTGGGGTCGAGTCGAACGGAATGATTTGTTCGGCATACGAACTCGGTCTCGGAAAGGACGCCGACGGAATTCTTGTACTCGATGCCGCGGCAAAGGTCGGAACTCCCCTCGCACGTCATCTGAACCAGAACGACGTCATCTATGAAATAGGCATCACGCCGAATCGCTCCGACTGTTTGAGCCATATCGGCGTCGCGCGCGAACTCTCTCTGCTCGCAAATAAACCGGTGAAACTCCCGGCGGTCAAGGTCAAGGAGAGCAAGGAAAAATCGTCGAAGATCGCTACGATCCGCATTCTGGACAAGAAACGCTGTCTGCGTTACTCTGCGAGAGTTCTCCGAAATCTGAAGGTTCAACCATCGCCGAAATGGCTCCAGGATCTTCTGACGTCGGTCGGCGTCCGGCCAATCAACGTCGTCGTCGATGTGACGAATTTTGTCATGCTCGAGACCGGGCAGCCGCTCCACGCCTTCGATTATGAGAAACTTGCGGGAGGTACGATTGTCGTGAAAACGGCAAGTGTGGGCGAAAAGTTTTCAACGCTTGACGGAAAGGATCGCATACTGAACGAAGAGACCCTGATGAT
Organism: Bacteroidota bacterium; assembly: GCA_041478155.1. Taxonomy (GTDB): domain Bacteria; phylum Bacteroidota; class Ignavibacteria; order UBA10030; family UBA10030; genus JBGOVN01. The sequence continues at coordinate 4,811 of JBGOVN010000065.1, forward strand.
TTGCGATGCGGAGAAGCCTGTTGCTATCGCCGGTCTGATGGGAGGAATGAATTCCGAGATCAGCGACTCGACGACAACGATTCTCATCGAGAGCGCGTATTTCGACCCCTCGGGTATCCGGAGGACGTCGAAGTATCTTGGGCTTTCGACGGAAGCCTCGTACAGATTCGAACGAAGTGTCGATCTCGAAAACACTGCACACGCTGCGGACCGCGCGGCGCAGATGATCAGCGAGTTGACGGGAGCTGAGGTTCTCACCGGCATCATCGATGTCTATCCCAGGAAAAGAAAGATTCCCCCGATTGCGCTGCGCGTCTCCCGCGCGAATGCAATTCTCGGAACGAATGTAAGCAAGAATTCTGTTTCCTCCATCCTACAGAAGATTGGGATCCGGTCACGGTCGGGCTCCGGAGATTCCCTCCATTCAACTCCACCCAGTTATCGTAATGATCTTAAAGAAGAGATTGACTTGATCGAAGAGATTGCGAGAGTCTACGGCTACAACAGGATCGAAACGAAGACAAAAGCGGAAATTGATTTTTCCTCATCCGTTTCGGCAAACAGGTTCGTCGATGAACTGCGTGATGTGCTCGTGGGTTCAGGCTTCAATGAAATTGTCGTCAACAGTCTACAGGATGACAAAACCTCGGCTCTCGTCGAACAACGCGCCGTCCGAGTGTTGAATCCGGTCAGTACGGACATGCAGGCGCTGCGGACGAATCTTGTTGCTGGAGCACTGCACGTCATAAAGCGGAACCGGTACCACGGAACCCGCGATTTGCGGCTCTTCGAAATCGGCAACGTTTTCGGACTTGTCGACGGAAAAGCCCCCGGGTCGTTGGATGCGTATCGCGAAGAGGAACGGTTGCTCTTGGCGCTTAGTGGGGCGATTTCTCCCTTGTCGTATGGAATCCAGCAGAGAAATGCGGATTTGTTGGACATGAAGGGTGAGGTCGAGGCGCTTCTGACGAAGTTCTGCCTTGACAAATATCGCTTTATTTATTATGATACTCGCAGTCCTTTAACTGATTCGACTGTAGCTATTGAAATCAGCAACACTTACGCTGGTTACTTCGGCAAAGTGAAAAAGGGAATTGCTGATCTGTTTGATATTGAGGATGGCGCTTGTGTTTGCGAGTTAAGTGTCGAGGTTCTTTCACGAAGCTGGTCTGTCGCTAGGACGTATGTTCCTCTTCCAAGATTTCCAACCGTTTCGCGCGACCTCGCATTCGTCGTAGACCAAGCTCTTGCGCAATTGAAACTCGAAGAGTCGATTCGTGAATCCGGCGGCCCGCTGCTTGCAAGTGTTCGCTTGTTCGACATGTATGCGGGCGACCAGGTCGGCATCGGAAAGAAAAGTTTGGCATACGCGCTGCAATTTCAATCTCCTGACCATAC
>JBGOVN010000035.1:0-7962 GCA_041478155.1 Bacteroidota bacterium
ATTGACTGGCATACGAGAAACGCGAACAGGAGTCTTGTCCCGCGCTGGAGGGTCGGATAGCGAAACAGGCCCAGGAGAGTAACAAGAAAGGACGAAGCCACTGGGGCGAACGCTATCAGGGGCGCACGCATTTGGATCCCTACTTATTCAGTCCGTTCACGCCACACCATGGGGGACAAGGAAGCCAATCCTCTCCATACACTCCTCCTTTGATATCATTTCCGTACGTGTCGACGCCTGCGAGTACAACTGTCGGGGAGCCATCTGCTTTTTGCGCGTAGTACAGTCGAACCCCCACGCATCCCGGCTGTGCGAGAATTTTATCGAAGATGTTCCTTCCAAATACACCTCCAAGCACCGATCCTGCGGGCACACTTGATTGAAATCGCACGACCAGTACTCTCGCCGAGTCGACATTGATCACCTGATTCTCTGACCCAGTCAACATCTTTTTCTGCTGGGCAACGGCGCTTCCGCTGACAAGAGCAACAGCAACAACAAGCGCAGCAGTGAGACGAATAAAGGATTTCATAACAACCCCCTTTTAAAATGTGAAACGTGAAATGTAAATGAGTGAGTTAGTGGTGGAACAAGATTGTGCACCCCCCGGCAGGAGGACGTTATCCCTCTTGGGCCGTCATCGGGTTCTTTTTGCGATGACTACGGTCATGTCGTCAGTTTGTGGCTCATCTCCCGTAAACGAGCGGACAGAACGTACAAGAGCGTCGATCATTTCCGACGGGGACGTCTCCCGGTTTTTCAGAAGGCATTGCTCGAGGCGTTCGGGACCGTATTGTTCCCTTGACGGGTTCATCGCCTCTGTGACTCCATCCGAGTAAATAACGAGCGCATCTCCGACATCGAACGATACTGTTTCTTCTTCGTAGACCATGTCTCCCATGATGCCAAGGACGGTACCTCCGGTCATGAGCTTCACCGGCGGTCTTCGTGAACTGAGTAAGAGGGGATGTTCGTGTCCGGCATTCGAAAACATGCACCGGTGTGTCGCGGTGTCAAGAACGCAATAGAAAAGAGTGACAAACTTGTCGGATGTTGTGCTCTGGAACAACAACTTGTTCGAGCGCTGCATCGAGCGTTTCGGCGTTGCGCGCAGCATCATCTCGCTTCTCAGAATTGCCTGCAGGTTTGCCATCAACAAGGCAGCCGGCAGGCCTTTCCCCGTTACGTCCCCCACACAGATTGCCATCCGATTATTGTCAATGGGGATGAAGTCGAAATAGTCTCCGCTCACCACCTGCGCCGGTAAACTCTTGCCCGCAATTTCATATCCCTCGACCTTGGGAGCCGACTGCGGGAGAAGGCTCATTTGCACATTCCGGGCGGCGTGGATTTCCTTTTCCATCGCCTGTTTCTGGCGTTCAAGCTCGTAGACGCGCGCGTTCTCCAACGCCAACGCGCTATGGACCGACAACGCGTTGATAAAATTCTCGTCATCCGACGTGAAAACTCCCTCCCGCTTATTGAGAAGTTGCAGGACGCCGATGATCTTTTCCTGTTTGTTCCGAATGGGGACGCAGAGCATTGTTGTCGTGCGGAATCCGGTCTGTGCGTCGATCTCCGGATTAAACCGCGCATCGAGGTAGGCATCCGTAAGACGGATAACATCTCCCGTTGCCGCAACATACCCCGCGATACCTTTTCCGACCGGAAGGCGAATTTCGACCCGCATCGATCCCTTCAGCACCTTCGACCAAAGCTCACGTTTATGTTCATCGATGAGGTACAACGTGCCCCCCTCTGCCTGAACGATACTGAGTGCATTTTCCAGGATCAGGCGTAGCAACTCGTCGACTTCAAGCGTAGAGTTCACGACCTTCGCTGCCTCAATAAGCTGTCTGAGCTTCTCGAGCTCACGCATCGAGTACTCGGAGTGACGGTTGATTTCCTTGACGAAGTAGTCCTGGAGCGCGCGAAGCCGCACGCTGACCACCTGCAATAGACGAATGGTAAACGGATGATGGTGAGAGAGCAATTCTTCGAAATCAGGTTTGGACAGCTCATAGGCGACGCAGTCGTCCATGGCGATGATCTTCGTCATCCGAGCCCGACCGTCGATGAGTTCCAGTTCCCCGAAGAAATCGCCATGATGGAGAAGAGCCAGAAGTATTTCCTCCTGACGTTTTGTTTTACGCAACACCCTCACACGGCCGTCAACAAGAAGAAATAACCCACGGTCGTTGTCGTTCTCGTCAATGATACATTCGCCGGCCTTATACGTATACTGGGTGAGCTTCTCGTGAATGTCTTGAAACTGTGAATCAGTGATGTTCTCGAAGAGGGTATTGTACCGCAGGCGTTCTGTGAGGTTGGGGCCGGCGCTGAGCGGACGGTTTTCTACGACCTTATCCATCGGAGTCGTCCGAGTATGTTCGAGCGGGGGTCGCATACGAATAGATTCGGATCAAAGTAAGTAAACGGGGAACGAAATACAACAGAACCTGAATAAGGTTAGTGTCTCAGGTTCCATGCGTCAGACAACCACAATCGAAGGGCTTCCTGAATCATATCAATTCTGCGTGCCTGAAGGCGGGCGGTGCCACTTTTCCTGAAGTGATCACTTCGTGGCGGGACCTTCCGAGACGACATTCCGACTAACGCGGGGTTGTTACTTTCCAACCTTTTTTTTCGTCCCCTCTATCCTATCACCTCTATCCTATTTCTCCAACCCCCTTAATCCCCCCTTGGAGAAGGGGGGAAAAGGCTTGAGGTAAGTTTCGAGTGGCAAGTGCCCCCCTTCAGTTTGAAGGGGGGCAGTCCGAAGGACGGGGGGTTTGCAAGCTTAAAAAGCGGTAAGGAGTGAATAGTAAATCGTAAAGAGTGTTCTAGTCCCCTCTATCCTATCACCTATATCCTGTTTTTTCCCTTAATCCTCGACAGAGTTCGCTCGCCTCGCTCCGCTCGTCGGAGCGGGTCGAAGTCTGACGACTCGACAGAGTTCGCTCGCCTCGCTCCGCTCGTCGGAGCGGGTCGAAGTCTGACGACCGCCTTGGAGAAGGAAAGAAAAGTTTAGAGTTTTAAGTTGTGAGTTTCGAGTTGGCAGATCAGTATTAACAAAATGGGGGATCCGAGGTTTGGGATTCAGGCTCGACGCTCCTGCGTCGGGTCGTGGATCCATCGTGAAAGCAGAGCGTCCAAGAAATGCGTCGCGACGGAGACCGTCGCAACCAGGGAAGAGCCACTATTATTTCCTGTAATGAACCTCGGAACATTCCCTCAGTTGTATGGCGCTGGATTCAGCCGTGATGTCCCTCTGAGGCGCGGCAAGGAGTTCGTAGCCGACCATGTATTTCTTGATTGTTGCAGACCTAAGCAGCGGCGGATAAAAATGCATGTGTACATGATACTCCTCGTGTTCTGCACCGTCGGTCGGAGCCTGGTGAAGGCCTGACGAATACGGGAACGAGGTATGGAAGAGATTGTCGTATCTCGTAGTTATTCGCTTTAGAACACCAGCAAAGGAGGTACGTTCTTTGTCGGTAAAACGGCCGATCGAGGTTACATGGCGTCTCGGGATGACGATCGTTTCGAACGGCCATACTCCCCAGAATGGCACAACGACCACAAAATCTTCATTCTCGAAAATTATTCGCTCGGACTGTTTTATTTCGAGGGCAAGGTAATCACAGAGGAGGCATGAGTGCGTGTTTCGAAGATGTTTTTCCATCTGAATGATTTCCTTCGCCGGCTCTGTCGGAATCGAACTCTGCGCCCAGATCTGTCCGTGCGGATGCGGATTGCTGCATCCCATCAACTCCCCCTTGTTCTCGAAAATCTGCACGTAGTTTATCTCTGGATTCTTGCCAAGTTCCTCAGACTCATTGGCCCACACATTGACGACGGTCTTTATGTCAACAAGCTCCATCTCGGGCAAGGAAAGGTCGTGGCGTGGCGAAAAACAGACAACCTTGCAGATTCCGGACTCGGATCTCGCTACAAGGAGTTCTTTCTCATTGTAGACCCCTGGTGAAACTCCCGGAACCAATGCGCTGTAGTCGTTTGTAAAGACGTAGGTGTTCTTGTAATCCGGATTTTTATCGCCATTTGCACGTTTGTTTCCTGGACAAAGATAGCATTCCGGATCGTAGGACCGACTCTCGGGGCTCTCAGATTTCTCGATCCGACCCTGCCACGGTCTTTTTGTTCGCTGAGGTGCCACGAGAACCCACTCGCCCGTCAGAATGTTCAGGCGTCGGTGTGGCGATGATTTAAGGTTTATTCCAGCCATAGTTAGTCCGGGTCAATGGCTTCGATAATGCGGTTCAAGGTTTCGGGTTTGAGAGGTTGGGTGGATGGTTTGTGTGGCATGATTATACAGCCAGGTGCAGGATGAGAGAACATGACGCGAAGACCCTACAAATCGCTCACGTGACAAAATCCGGCCTGTCGCGAAGCGTCCCCGCGGACACCGGGAGAAGCTTCCCGGTCTGGATTGATTCGACAAGAGAGGCTTCGTCAAACCAGCTCGCCGGGGGTGTGTGACCCCAGAACGTCGCACGGCGAGGGTCATTGATGCTCCACCGGATGGGCTTCCAATCGGGATCAGCAACAATGTAGTCACCGGTGTAGAGCTCGATGCGGTTGCCGTCTGGGTCGCGTAGATACAAAAAAAATGCGTTACTCAGTCCATGCCGGCCAGGACCTCGCTCGATGCTCTTTACAAGACCTGCTGCTGCGAGGACATCGCAGGCTCGCAAGACGCTCAGCTGGTCGCTCACCCAAAATCCGGCGTGGTGGACACGGGGTCCGATGCCGTTCATCAGCGCGATATCGTGGACGTCCTGTTTCCGCGCGAGCCACGCGGCCCAAAGTTTTTGCGGCTCATCGTCTGTCACCGTGTACTCAGTACAGAAAAATCCCAATTGCTTCGTGAACCAGTCGTTCGCTTTTTGCACATCGGTCACCTGACAATTGAAATGGTCCAAACGCATGACGTGGGCTCCCCGGTAGAGGTCGAATCTCTGGAGGAGGCGATCACGTTGTGCGATTTCGTGGAAGAACTCGATGGGAAGGCCTGAGGGATCCTGGACTCTCAGCGCGCGTCCCTGGCCCTGTTCTTTCCCGGCATCGATCCAGCGCGTCGGACATCCGTGTTGCTCGTACAATGCGGCAAGCTTTGGCAAGTCGTCGGGGTTGGAAACTCGAAATGCAATATGTCCCACCCCGGAGGACTCAGCTTTCCTGAGGACGAGACTGTAAAGATCGCGTTCCTCGAGTCCGCCCAGATAAATCCGCTCGGCATCTCGCGCAGTTTCGATAAAGCCGAGTATGTCAACGTAGAAGGCTCGCGCGCGTCCGAGGTCGGTGACGCGAAACTCTATGTGAGCGGCTCGTGTAATGCTATAGGACATGGGGCCACGTTCTATTGTTCAGAGTCCTGCTATTCTTCTTTCCACGGATCATAAAAAAAGTGGACATCGGATTTTGTGGCGGCGAGGTCGGGGGCGGGTTCACTTTCATGTCGGTCGAGTTTTCTATACGTCCCGCTGTGGAAAACGAGAGGATAACGCGGCTCGATGCCTGTATGCAGCGCGATGACTTCGCCGGTGATGATCCGGTGGTCTCCCCCATCGTGAGATTCGCGGAGAAGACAACCGACCGCTGCCGCACATCCTTCAAGACGAGGTCCACCACTCCACGGGACGAATCGAAACGGGGGAGGCGTCTCCTGTTTCCAACTGCCGGCAAAATATGTCGAGAGAGCCTGTTGCTCATCCCGCAAAAAATTAATTGAAAAGCCTTCCGCGCGTTGCAGGAGCTCCGCCATTTTCGAGCGTTTATCAACGCAAAACAACATGAGTTTTGGTTCGAGTGAGAGGGACGTAAGTGAATTGACGGTCATGCCGCGTATCTCTCCTCCAACCTCCGTTGCAACGACGGCAACACCCGTGGGAAGCTGTCCAACAGTCTGCCGGAAGTTGCGGGCGTCTAAGGGTGCGTCCACTGTGATCCTCTCAATCTGCAGGTCATGCCGGTTTCTTCGAAAGAGCCTCGTCCTTCGAAGCGGCAAGAAACTCCCGTACCCGGTCCATATAGCGAGTTCTGTCGTGGCTAGCAACGAGCGCTCCGGCCATTCGCACGGGATCTCCGAAAAAGAACCGCTCATACAACACCTGGCGAGAGCCGAACGCGGAGACAGCGGTGTCCCAAGCCAGTCTGAATAAGGGAATTCTGTCGTGTGCTTCGGCTCGTGCGGACTGGAAATAGTTCTTGATTTGTTCAGCCAGAGGACCCTTGACATCATCTTCGGTCGGCATCGCGACAAGACCGCTTGCTCCCATTTGCTGGACGATTTCAATCATACGCGGATACAGGCGCGGGTAGAGGTTCCGGGCGGCATCAAGCGGGTCCCATGCCGGCCGCATCACGCCGTATTCGTCCAGTTTTGCATCCGCTTCCGCCGCTCTGAGGAATGCCTTCATGGTTTCCATGTTCACCCAGATTTCGGCCAATTTTTCCTGGATGTGTTGAAATCCTTCGATGCTGATCATGTGCGCCAGGAGTGACGTCAGTCCGAGAAGAAATTCAGTCTTGGCGATGTTCTTGACGACAACCTGATGGGACATATTGACGATCGCCCCCGTCCGCGCGTATGCCTCGTTGCAACGGACGACATCCCGATACAGAAAGACGTTTTCCCATGGGACGAAGACATCGTCGAAGATGACCACCGCATCCATCTCTTCAAAACGAGATCCGAGAGGATGGTCGTAGTGGGAACGTCCGTAGTCCAGACTTTCCCTGCAGAGGAACTTCAACCCTGGAGTATTGGTCGAAAGCGCCAAGCCGAAGGCGTACGGCGCGTCCTCATCCTGATTCTTGAGCAGAGTGGAGGGAAACACCATGACCTCATCGGCTGTGGGCAGCGTCGCGAGCATCCTGCATCCGCGAATGACAATGCCCGCGTCAGTCTCTTCTTTCACTCGCGCGGCAAGATAGGGGTCCGCCTGTCGCGCCGTGTTCACCGACCGGTTCGCCTGCGGTGTGATGAGTGTGTGAGTCAGACAAAGGTCATTCTCGCGAACGTATTCATAGTACCTTCTGGCATTCTCCCCGAGTTTAGGGTCTACGAGACCAAGAAAATCCGCGCCGGCCGCGTACGCCGTTATCGCTCTATTAAGATAATCAGGTGATCGTCCCATCATTCCGAAGGAAGCGTCGCTCCACACCTTCATCATCGCGCTGATGGTTTGAAGCTCCTCCTTTGTTTTCGGAATCATGAAGGATCGACCGACCTTGTTTTTCGACATCGGCGATTCATACAGCATCACCTCCGGCTGCTTCCATTGCAAGTCGTACAGTGTAGCGAGGCTGTGAACGCCGTTCTTGAATGCCGGATGCGTCGTCACATCCTTCACCCGCTCGCCCCGATACCAGATTTCGGGCGACTCTTCGTGCAATTTGCGCAAGAGAGCATCACCGCGGCGTGCGCCCGTCCCTCTCAACCTGCTCCGCGCACTAGTGTTTTCATTCCTTGCTGTCATCTTCTTTTCTCCATGACACGAGGTTTCTTAAACGGAATGCATTACGTTTTTCCCATCTTCGGTATTGGATGCTCTCCCAACGCAACATGAATCGTCGATAGCTCAGTGTAAAAGTCAAAACTATAGTGACCCCCCTCCCGCCCTATTCCGCTCAGTTTCGAGCCCCCGAACGGAGTCCGCAGATCCCGAACATTGTGCGAATTGACCCAGACTAATCCGGATTCGATCCTCTGGGCGATGTGGTGGCCGCGGGTGAGGTTGCCTGTCCACACATAAGCAGCCAAACCATATTGAATATCATTTGCCAGGCGAAGCGCTTCCTCATCGTCCTTGAAGGGAATAACAACGAGCACGGGACCGAACACCTCTTCCTGTGCAATGCGCATGTCGTTACGAACTCCGGTAATAAGTGTAGGTTCGAAGTAGTTCCCCTTTGGAAATTGCGAAGGCCGCTCTCCCC
>JBGOVN010000322.1:0-2569 GCA_041478155.1 Bacteroidota bacterium
CGCCTGCGCGGGAACGAGAGTAGCAAGAAGCGGTATGATGCCGAGCCATGCGAGAACGCCTCCCGACACGAGAACTCCGGCGATTTTCGGACCGATGATGTATCCAACACCGAGATACTCCGGAGTAATGGAAGCGTTGACGGTTGCTGACGGAAAGTATCTATTTGTCTGTTTCGAAACCCATGTCGGTAACGCCGATATAACATTCAGCACTAACTGCAGGAGGGCGTAGACTCCGGAGACCGCGAGACCCTGGTATGCACGACGCGCAAAATCTCCCCCCTTCTCGCCTGCGATCAGTACCTGAGCGCACGCAGTCCCTTCCGGATATGGAAGTGTCCCGTGCTCGTTCACGATGAGCGCACGCCGAAGCGGGATCATCATAAGCGTTCCGAGTAATCCTCCGATAATCGCCATCGTGAGAATAGTCCAGTAGTTGAAGTAGTCCGTCTGGTTCGGCCCCATCGTGAGAAACAAGAAGCCGGGCAGTGTAAACGCGACGCCGCCGGCAATCGATTCTCCTGCAGACCCGGCCGTCTGTATGATATTATTTTCGAGGATCGTCGTATTCAGCCACTTGCGGCCGAGCGAGATGGCCAGCACAGCGATCGGAATCGATGCCGAAATAGTCAAACCTGAGCGCAAGCCGAGATACACGGTCGCCGCTCCGAATAAAACTCCAAACAACGAGCCGACAACTATCGACTTCACGGTAAACTCTTTGACGTTTGCCGACGGCGATATGAAGGGTTGAAATTGGCGGGCCTCAGCCATAACGGCTCCTTTCAGGGAGTGGTAGTAAGATTACAAGATTCAGACGGGGATGAGACCATCTGCCTTCTGTCTTTGCACATCACACTCAAAATGCTCGACTTCCAATCTCCTCTTTCCTCGTATCCTTTATCTATCATTCTTTTTTGAATCTTCCCGCCGAGACTCTTGTGCGGTCCTTCATCTTCCGAGAGTTTCTCGTATCACATAACCTGCGATCTGCGGATTCTCCTTGAGGCGGCGAATGGAATATGCGTACCATTGTTCACCGTACGGAACGTAGACGCGCAGCCGATGTCCAGCCTTTATAATAGAGTCACGAAGCGGCTCCCGCACCCCCAGGAGCATCTGGAATTCATATTGCGATGACTTTAAGCCGTTCTGCTGTATGATATCGTAGGACTTCTCGATCAGGTATTCATCGTGGGTCGCGATCCCCACGTAGCAGCCATTTTCCACCATCGTGCGGAGAAGTAGAATGTAGTTTCGCCGAATGTCTTCCCGATCTTTATGTGCAATATCGGGCGATTCAATGTAAATTCCCTTGCAGAGCCTGAAGTTGGCCTTGAGTTTCACAAGTTGGCGAACGTCAGCATCGCTTCTTTTCATGTATGCCTGGAGGACAACTCCTACGTTTTCAAAACCCTCATCACGCAGTTTTCGATACACCTCGAGTGTATCCGAAGTTGTTGTCGAATCCTCCATGTCGATTCTCACAAAATTCTTGAGCTTTTTCGCCTCCTCGACAACGGCACGCACATTTTGATAGCAGAGAGACTTGTCGATGCGCAATCCGAGCTGGCTGAGCTTCACGGAGACATTGGCATTCAACGCTGATCGGTCAATCTCGCGGAACATCTCAACACAGTTCGATCGCATCGCTGTCGTCTTCTCTCGTTCATGAATATCCTCCCCGAGGAGGTCGAGCGTCGAGACGAACCCGCGACGGTTGAGTTCTTTTACGGTTCGAACGGCATCGCCAAGAGAAACGCCCGCAATGTAACGCTTTGAAATCTGACCGACAATTGACTTGGGAATGAAGGGAAGAGAAGTAACGACGAGACTATTTAGCAGGGACATTGGACACTTTTTGTGTTCCGGGAGGTAGTAAAATCGCGGTCAATATATGGACACAAGCATAGAAATGCAATACGACGGAAACAAAAAAAACCCTCTGCGGGCCGCTGCAGAGGGTTCGGTTCACTCCTGTTCGGATGAGTCGTCAGAAGCTGAAGACAAAAGTCACTTTCGGTTCGATACGCTTTTGTGGTCTGTAGCCGATCACGTTCCCATTCGCATCTTTTTCCTCGGTGAATGTCCACTGATACAGAGTCGAGATTATCATAAATGGGTAGACCTTATAACCGACTTCCGCGTAGAGTAATGACCTGTCGTCGAGCGCGAAGACACGTCCAATGCCCGTCCTGTCATACCCTGCGCTCAGGACAATTGCCGGAAGCGAATACGGAGTCTGCACTACCAGGTGCAGCGTTCCGGCGTTTGAAACCCCGACTGGTGAGTAGTAACCGCCCAGCACGTTGATCGCACCGAGGATTCCGAGACGCAACTCGCCGTAATAGCCCTGAGTTGCCGTTGCGACTTTGAGAGCCTCCGCTTTACTGACAAAAGTGTTCGTTCCAGTCGGAATGAACCGGTCGTGCTCGTAGAGCGCGTCGAAATACGACGAAAGAAAATGATCGTTCAAAAATCGCCGTTCGTATTTTCCCCCAAGGGTCAACAGACCCATTCCCGAAAAACTAAAGTCGATCCCAACTTCTGAACCGCTTCCATAGCTTGC
>JBGOVN010000176.1:0-4021 GCA_041478155.1 Bacteroidota bacterium
GCGCGCAACATCGTTCACAAACTTCTCGAGCGTGTGAGAGCCGGCGACGCCGAGGAATCCGCGGCCGTTCCCGTCGCTGTTAATATAGACAACTGCCTTTTGCCGAAGCTCGTCTGCATGAGTTTCAACCCATTCCGTCGATCCGAACAATCCTTGCTCTTCAGCGTCCCACGCGCAATAGATGATTGTCCGTTTGGGTTTCCATCCTTGCTTTACCAGTTCTCCCAACGCCCTTGCTTCCTCCAATGTCGCAACCTGGCCGCTCAGAGGGTCCTCGGCTCCGTTCACCCAGGCGTCATGATGGTTGCCACGGATGATCCATTCATCGGGGAACTCGCTCCCTTTGATTTTGGCTATGATGTCACGGATGGGAACGATATCCCAACTGAACTCAAGTTTCAGATGGACTATCGACCTTCCGGGACCGATATGGTACGTGATCGGAAGTGCACCGCGCCATGATTCCGGCGCCACGGGGCCTGCAAGCGTTTTCAGGATTGGAAGCGCATCGCTGTAGGAGATGGGTAGGACGGGGATTTTCGTAATGACCTGAGATTCTTTGATGTCGAGACGTTTTGCATTCTTTGTTGCGCCAACTCCCGGGGTCAAAGGGTCGCCCGAGTATAATGGCATGTCGGCCACCGAACCGCGTTGCGCCCCCCGGTCATTGCGATAGCCTCCTTGCGGATAGACGTCTCCCTGGTAATATCCGTCGTCTCGCGGGTCGGAATAAATAATGCAGCCGATCGCTCCGTGCTCCGCCGCAACCTTTGGTTTTATTCCTCGCCATGACCCGCCGTACCGGGCAATCACAATCTTCCCCTTCACGTCGATTCCTCTCCTTTCCAATTCCTCATAGTCCTTCGGTATTCCAAAATTAACGTAGACGGGTTCCCCCGTCACGTCGCCATCGGTCGAGTATGCATTATACGTCGGAAGTTGTTCACTCGTTTGATTCGAGGTTGCATCTTCCGGCAATGGCGGCTCAGCGAGGGTTGCCGTGAAACGGTCGGGGCCTGTCATTTCCAGAACCCGAGTCTTCGGCGTGGGAAAGAGGACGTAGAATTCTTCAATTGCTGTTTCATAGCCCCACGACTTATAGAGCGATGCGATGAACTCGGCATTCTCTTTATCATACGGTGAACTCGTGTGATGAGGTCGAGCGGATAGACGCTTCATCCATGTCCGAAGATTTTCAATCTTGAGATAGGAATCGAATTTTGTCTCGAGTGCTTTCGTGTTTGACGCTTGTTGAGCTCTGCCCGTTGTAACGAACAGGAGGAAAAGCACGAGCGTCCGTAGTACGTTCTTCATGAGGAGTCCTTCCGGTTTAAGAGTGGCGATCCAAAGTAGCTCAAAACGACTGGAAAATCAACGTCGTCTTACACAGACTGTCTTGCATTTCCTGGAAAGTTTGGCTACCATTCATCCGCATTTCGCAAAAGTTTTCAGCCCTCTCCCTCGTGAGAATTGCGACTGCGTTCGTCTCTGGATTAAAGACCCTGCTTGTCGACACGTCACTGCACCATACCCCCGGAAGTACGCGAGGAGAAGCACATCGTCGAAGTTGTACGATCTGAATTCATGTCGCATACTAATCTCATCTTTTAGAATACCCTGCGATGCGAAGATTCTGGATGTTCTTTTACAATGCTGTTTTCATACCACTGTTCTGGATTCTGCTGTTTGTCGCAGCATTGTTCAAGCGAAAAATTCGCCTCGGGATAGAAGGCCGCAAAGACTTGTTCGAGAGGCTTCAGGAAAACGTCCGAACACTCAGGTCTCCACAACGCGTCTGGTTTCATTCCTCCTCCCTTGGAGAATTCGAACAGGCGAAACCGATCATCGCAGCGCTCAAGAAGCGGCACAAACACATCAATGTCATCGCCAGTTTTTTCTCGCCGTCCGGCTATGACCATTCGAAGAATTACAAATTGGCGGATGTCATCACGTACATTCCGCTTGACACCGCCTCGAATGCGCGACGGTTCCTGGACCTCGTAAGACCCACAGCAGCCGTCATGGTCCGATACGATGTGTGGCCGAACCATCTCTGGGAGCTCGGCAAAAGGGGCATTCCGACGTTCATTGCCAACGCAACGATGCGAAACAACTCTGCCCGGCTGCTTCCGATGGTAAAAAGTTTTCACCGCGTGTTGTATGAAAACCTGACGTCCATCCTGACGGTATCGCAAAACGACGCCGACGCATTTAAGTCGTTTGGAATCACCCGGCCCTCGATTCAAGCCGTCGGCGAGACCCGCTACGACCAGGTGTGGCAGAGGAGTGAAGAGGCGAAGGCGAAACACCTTATTCCACCCCACATATTGCAAAAGGTGCGAAAGAAAAAAGTGTTCGTGGTCGGAAGCAGCTGGGAGGAGGATGAGGAAGTCCTCATACCGACGTTCCGCAAGATTGTCCAGTATGATTCGCGAGCGTTGTTGATCCTCGTGCCGCACGAGCCCACACTCGACGCACTCGAAAACATCGAGATCAAACTGAATTTCAAACCGAAATCGATTCGGTTCTCCGACTTGAATGATTATTCAAACGAGCCGGTGATCATCGTTGACAGCATCGGAATCCTGATGGCGCTTTACCAATATGCAGATGTAGCATATGTCGGGGGGAGCTTCCGACAGGGAGTCCACAACGTTCTTGAACCGGCAGTCTACGGCATACCGGTACTGTATGGACCAAAGCACGAAAACTCCCAGGAAGCTCTCGAGCTGGCAAGACGGGGTGGGGGATTTGTTGTTCGCGACCAACAGGAATGCTACAAAACCCTCAGGATGTTGATGAATGAGGAGCCCGTTCGAAAAAAAGCGGGGGATGAAGCATTGCGATTGGTCAAGGAGAATATAGGTGCGACGGAACGGTTTCTCGAACATTTGGAAAAAGTGTTATAAACAGTATTGAAAGTTCAGAGTTCTGAGATTAGAGTTGTGAGTTGGGAAAATGGAGGACGGAGGTTCTGAGTTCTGGATTGGGAGTTGTGAGTTAGGGAAAAAAAAGGAGAGAGGTTTTGGTTTTGCCGAAGACATCCCTTCGGGACAAGTCCCCGGTGACAAGTATCTAGTTTAGTATTTCGCTTGTATGACTGAACATTGATTGCCTTCTAACAGCTAATCGCTAACAGCTAACCGCTAGTTTCTCTCTTATGACCATCGCTTATTTTGACACGATCGCAGGAATTAGCGGCGACATGACGCTTGGAGCATTCGTGAGCGCCGGCATGACAATCGACGAGCTTGCGAAAGAACTCAACAAGTTGAAACTCAGTGGTTTTGAGCTCCAGGCACGGCATATCACCCGCAGCGGCATCGTTGCAACCAAAGTCGACGTGGT
Organism: Bacteroidota bacterium; assembly: GCA_041478155.1. GTDB lineage: Bacteria > Bacteroidota > Ignavibacteria > UBA10030 > UBA10030 > JBGOVN01. Next base: position 3,349 of record JBGOVN010000176.1, read on the forward strand.
TGTCTCCGACCAGCCGAAATACCATCGCCATCTCAAAGACATCAACGCACTGATCGACAACAGCGAGTTGGAGGAATCCGTCAAGGAACGGGCAAGAAAAATCTTCCATGAAATCGGTGTCGCCGAAGCAAAAGTTCACAATTCAACGATTGATAAAATCCATTTCCACGAAGTCGGTGCGATCGACTCGCTGGTCGATATCGTGGGAACATCGATCTGTCTTGATTGGTTTGGAGTCGAAGAAGTATACTCTTCCCCCGTTCGGGTTGGGAGGGGAGGATTCGTCAACACACAACATGGACGTATGCCGATTCCGACTCCGGCGACGATGGAGATCTTGAAAGGGTATCCTACGGTCCTCACTGACGTAGATTCTGAACTGACAACGCCGACCGGGGCTGCCATCATCAAGGCGTTGTCACGCGGCCTGCTCTCGACGGAGCAGATTGTAGTTCATGCTCTCGGCTACGGCGCAGGATCGAATGAAATCGAACACATGCCGAACCTTCTACGGATCATGGTAGGAGAATTGAAGCCCGAATACGGGTCCGACCAAATCGTCAGCATCGAGACGAATATTGACGACATGAACCCAGAGTTTTATCCTTACGTGATCGAACAGCTCCTCGGTGCCGGCGCGCATGACGCGTATCTTATTCCGGTCATTATGAAA
>JBGOVN010000146.1:0-4461 GCA_041478155.1 Bacteroidota bacterium
ACATGAGGATGCCGACGAATGAGTTTTTCCATCGAGTGTTCCAAAACATCGTCGATCGTGAAAGCCTTTTCCTCCTCCCCCATGACGGAGTGAAGAGCTACGTGAAGGAGCAGATCCCCGAGTTCTTCTTTCAATGCGCCGACATTATTCTCATCGATTGTTTCGACCACTTCGTAGGCCTCCTCAATCAAGCTGTGTCGAATTGATTGATGCGTCTGCTCCCGGTCCCAGGGACACTCCTTTCGAAGCCTCCGGACGATGGACATGTAACGGTCGAAGAGTTCTTTGCTTTTTTTCATATTGTGACCCGCCTCCGGCAATGATGTCGAGACTTTAACTAAAAGTCGAGCAAGAATCAATCGTTGTTTGTTAAGCACTTATTCGCTACATTTAAAGTGGATCAAAAGGGTACGGGGTGAGGCGCCTTATATAAAGAGTGGATGGAGAAACTTCAACTCCAAGATTCCACTCGGTTTCGCACAAAGGCGTCAATGAGCAGGCCAGGGCCGTCTGTTCCCCGGAGGATCACAAGTGTTGAATCTCGATTGCCGTATGTTACGCCATCGGCAATCTCCGAACCAAAAGTCGGGAATTTCCTGGGGCTGTAGCTCAGCTGGGAGAGCGCTTCGTTCGCAACGAAGAGGTCGTCGGTTCGATCCCGATCAGCTCCACGAGCAAGCGTGGAGTTCTCAGGTGAAGGCTGATCCGCCTCGGGCGGAAATCCTCCTCAGATCCAGGAGACTCTTCGGTGCTGTGGCACACGAGCATTCGAAACCGGTTGAAGTAGTCACCGATGTCAGAAAGCATATCATGCTTGATACGAGCCGGTGAGCGGTGTGCTTCAGCGGGTTGTCAGTATCATCGTCGATGAATTTTTGGAGAGAGTATTTGTTCGATTGTTCATGTTCGAGGTCAAGTCCTGCGCAACGAGACGTTGCTCAACCCCGCCAGGTCCGGAAGGAAGCAACGGTCGGCAACTCGTCTTGTGTGATGCAGGGGTGCTTGGCCTCTTTTTATTTTATCGGGAGTATGTTGAATTTCAAAGCCATCTCCGTCGGCTCACGACCTTGCGGTCCTAAAGATGGAGTCCCAGTATGGTAGTATTCCTATCACTCACAATTATCATGATTGCCATCAGTCTTGCACGTCGGGAAAACGCCGGGTTTTCGAGCTGGCGCGTGCAACGTCTCGGCCGAGTTGGAATGAAGAACGCACGAATGTCCGCCCAAACCGAATGGTACGGGGTTCTTCCAATTCGCTCCGGAGCATCAACCCGTTTACAAGAGCTGAAGAGGCAAAGAATCGCGTATGAAAAAAGACATCATCATCAATTCCACGGCGAACGAACACCGGATCGCTATTCTTGAAGACGGTAGACTCGCCGAGCTCTTCGTCGAAACGCCCGGTAAAGAGCGCAATGTCGGCGACATCTATTTTGGCAAAGTTGCAAAAGTAATGCCGGGCATCCGGGCCGCGTTTATCGACATCGGCCTCAATCAGGATGCCTTCCTCCATTTTTCCGACATCGGCTCACTCGACGACTTCAACGCCCTGTTTGACGAGGACGACGAGGGCGACGAGACTCTCCAGACGGATCCCCCCAACGCTGAAATTGCGGCTAGTCCCTCGGCGACAAACGGAGGAGCAGCGTCTACCCAGACTGCCGTTGCCGTCGAAGCTCCTCCCTCGCGCGACCGCGGACAACGTAAACCCGAACAACGCAGACCGGAAACAAACCTTCAAAAGGGTCAGGATATCCTCGTCCAGATTACGAAGGAGCCTGTCGGCAAGAAGGGAGTGCGCGTTCGTTCCGCGATTTCTTTGCCGGGCCGCTTTCTCGTCCTTATCCCGTTCGACGGCAAGGTTGGTGTTTCGAAGAAAATGACAAACTTCAAAGAGAAACGGAGACTGAGAAAGTACGTTCGGTCGATACTTCCGGCCGGCTTCGGAGCGATTATCCGGACGGTTGCCGAGGGAAAAACCGAAGAGATGCTCAAACAGGACCTTGAAGAACTCACCAAGCAATGGCACAATATCGAACGAGCGGTCAAGGGCGAGAAGGCTCCCGCACTTATTTACAAGGACATGAATACCACCTCGAGTGTGATCCGGGATTTGTTTCAGGACACCGTGGAGCATATCGTCCTGGACGAGAAGAAACTGTTCAAGGAGATTAAGGCGTATGTCCAGTGGATGTCGCCGGATATGGCCGACCGGATAGAGTACTACAAGGACAAAGAGCCGATCTTCGACAAGTACGGCATCGAGAAGGATTTTCAGACTCTGTTCAGCAAGAAGGTCTGGCTGAAAAGCGGCGGATACATTTTCATCGAGAAGACCGAGGCAATGACGGTTATCGACGTCAACAGCGGTCGTTACGCCGCGAAGCGGGAACAGGAACAAAACTCGTTGAAGACCGACCTTGAAGCGGCACGGGAAATTTGCCGACAGCTGCGTCTCCGCGACATCGGCGGTCTTATCGTCATCGATTTCATAGACTTGGATGATGAGAGGAACAGGAAAAAAGTCTACGACGAGATAAAGAAGGAACTGCGTAAAGACCGCGCAAAAGTTACCGTGTTGCCGATGACGGAATTCGGGATCGGACAATTGACACGACAGCGTATCCGTCAAAGTGTGACGATGAGCTTCAGCGAAGCCTGTCCTACGTGCGGGGGCACAGGCCAGGTCCAGTCCAAGACGACGACGATAAACCAGATCGAACGGTGGATAAAGCGCTTCAAGACGGAGAGCCGGGAATTTCGACTCGAGCTCCACGTGAACCCGACCATTGCGGAGTATCTCAGACACGGAACAATCAGCCGCGTTACGAAAATCCAATTCAAGTTTCTCGTGAAGGTCAAGCTGGTTCCCGATGTCGCCCTGCAATTGGATGAATTTAAATTCACCTCCGTGAAGCAGAACAAGGATATCACCGACCAATACAAGTAGCATCGCCCACTCTGAGGGATTTGGCTCATGAAATTTTTTATTGATTCCGCGAACCTTGTCGAGATCAAAGAGGCGGCAAGTATGGGGCTGTTGGATGGAGTCACGACCAATCCGAGTCTCGTCGCCAAAGAAGGGAAGGATTTCAGAAAACTTCTCGAGGAGATCTGTGCCATCGTGGACGGCGATATCAGCGCCGAGGTCGTGTCAACGGACCTTGAAGGAATGTTGAAGGAAGGACGAGAGCTGTCGAAGATCCACAAAAATATCGTTGTCAAGGTACCCCTGATCAAGGAAGGGCTCAAAGCCGTCAAGCGTTTCAAGGAGGAAGGAATCCGGACGAACGTCACACTCTGTTTCTCACCGAATCAAGCGCTCATGGCGGCAAAGGCCGGTGCGTATATCGTCAGTCCATTCATCGGACGGCTGGATGACATCAGTCTGAACGGGATGGACCTCATTCGTCAGATCGTGACCATCTATCGCAACTACAGCTTTAAGACCCAGGTTCTCGTCGCCAGCGTTCGGCATCCCGTGCATGTCGTCGACGCAGCAATGATCGGTGCGGATATTTGCACGATGCCGTTCAAAGTCATCGACCAACTTATCAAACATCCTCTCACCGATATTGGTCTTGAGCGCTTTCTTGCCGATTGGAAGAAGCTGCAGAAGAAGTGAGGCGATGAAACGTACCGCGTTCTATGATATCCATTGTTCGCTCGGGGCGAAGATTGTAGAGTTTAGCGGGTTCGAGATGCCGGTGCACTACACCGGAATCATCGAGGAGCACCTTGCAGTCCGAAGTTCCGTCGGAGTGTTCGACGTGTCGCATATGGGAGAGTTTGAAGTTCGCGGAAAGGATGCCGAACGATTCTTGCAAAGCGTCACCGTGAACGATGTTTCCAAACTGACGGATGGCAAAGCCCAGTACTCGGCCATGTGCTATCCCGATGGCGGTATCGTCGATGATTTGCTCGTGTATCGACGCGCCAATCATTACATGCTCGTCGTCAACGCCGCAAATATTCAGAAGGATTTTGATTGGCTGAGGTCCCACACCTCAAGGGACGTGGAGCTGCGCGATGTGAGCGACTCATACTCGCTGCTTGCCATCCAGGGTCCGCAATCAACGGCGACATTGCAAAAGTTGACGGAAACTGACCTCAAGGCGATCCCCTATTATTCTTTCTGCGAAGGTATGCTGGCGGATGTCCCGATGATAATTTCGAGGACGGGTTACACGGGTGAAATTGGATTCGAAATTTATTTTGATGCGAGTGTAGAGACGGCAAAGAAAGTCTGGAAGAGTATTTTTGACGCAGGAAGGGAGTTCCATATCGTTCCGGTCGGACTCGGCGCACGGGACACGCTTCGCCTGGAGATGGGCTTCTGCCTCTACGGAAACGATATCGACAAGACAACGCATCCGCTCGAAGCCGGCCTGGGATGGATCACAAAATTGAACAAAGGGGAATTCATCGGTCGGGATGTTATGGCGAAGGCGAAAGAAGC
>JBGOVN010000248.1:0-3298 GCA_041478155.1 Bacteroidota bacterium
CCTGAGTGATAACTCAGGGTCTTTCGCCTGGTTTGACGTTGGCTACCTTATGGCGTGCTATGAACAAGTCAACATCGGGAAAGATTATCCGGCGTACGATTTTGTCAGGAAATCGTTGTCCCTCAGCGGAGGAAATCCGGAGATCGAATTCGCGTGTGCGCTGGTAACGATCTGGCCGAAGAGAGCTGAGCACAGCCAGCATGTGCAAAAGGCAAGATTGGTTGCTCGCAACAAGTCTCTTCTCTCCACCAACGTTGTGGCCTTTTTCGAGAACGAAAAGGTCCAATGACGGGTTTCGAACAATCGAGGACACTTCAGTTTGTTGGATAGACTTCCTCGGATTGCAATCTCCAAAGCCCGACTCTTCTCGACACGAGTGTCGGGCATTCTTTTTCCTCATAGACTCCACTACTCCAATCTCATATACTCCACTACTCAATAGCGTGTTTCTCTCCGATTCGGTATATTAGTCCCTTGACGTTTCCTCAACGAGCCCGACTGGATTGAGTCGTTCAGATTTCCAGCGTCGCTATTCCTTTCTCAGTCTGTGCATTTCCTCAAGGAGGCCGCAATGATCAAGAAACCAGCCGCACTCTTCGCACTCCTGTTCGTCCTTTCCACAAGTTGTTTCTCCCAGGATAAAAAAAACATTGACCGTTGGAACGGCAACCGCCGGACGCGGCCAGAAGGTCGCGGGCTTCATTGAAGTCCCTGCCGGCCGTGATAGCGCCACAAACATTCCGGTCGTCGTCGTGAACGGCGCAAAACCCGGACCCATCCTCGCGCTGGTCTCGGGCGCGCATGGGACGGAATATACATCCATCATCGCTCTGGAAAAGATCGTGCAAATGCTCAATCCATCGGAGATTTCGGGCGCTGTCATCGTCGTCCTTCTCGTGAACATTCCTTCCTTCCAGAAAAAAGTCCCGCACATCAATCCCGTTGACGGCGTCAGCATGAACCGAATGTATCCGGGGAAGATTGACGGATCGCAAACTGAACGGGTTTCCTATTACATCACGAAACAAGTTGTTGACCAGTGTGACCATCTTATCGACCTTCACGGAGGAGACCTTGACGAGAGCCTTCGGCCTTATAGTTATTGGACTAAAACTGGAAACACGAAACAGGATCGTGTAGCGCTCGACATGGTGCTGGCGTTCGGACTCGACCACATTATTATCTCAGCAGACCGGCCCAAGGATCCCAATGCTTCGCGTTACCTCGAGAACACCGCCACAACGCGGGGGAAGCCGTCCATCACCGTCGAGGCAGGTTACGCCGGAACAGTCGACCCGGAGGATTTGAACTTGCTCGTCGATGGTTGCGTGAACGTCATGAAAGATCTTAAGCTGCTGTCCGGAGCTGCACCGAGGGTCGCTCACCCGGTTTGGATCGAGAAAGTCGTGACGCTTTCGAGCGAACAGACAGGAATTTTCTATCCTCTCGTACGCAGGGGCACGTACGCTGCTGCGGGAATGAAGGTAGGATACGTGACTGACTACGTCGGCAACACAATCTTTGAGGCGCGGAGCAGCACGGCGGGCGTTGTTCTGTACATCTGTTCCGTCCCTTCGATGATGAAGGGAGAAACGATTGCCAACATCGGTGTGGTGGGAACGGAGCCGGTGGAGGCCGGAAACTGAGTTCCACGATCGATGATTGCTGAAGGAGCACCAAGGAAGATGAAATCAACTACTCGTCAGAACATTTCAAGCGGGACACCCTGGGAGCCCGTCGTCGGTTACTCCCGGGAAGTTCGTGTTGGTTCGTACGTCTACGTGTCCGGCACGACGGCTACGAATGAGTCGGGTTCAGTCGTCGGAGTTGGAGATGTATGTGGGAAGACAGTTCAAAACCTCAAGAATATTGTATTGAGATGAACATGAAATCCTGCAGCATCGTGCTGGTTTATCTTTTCTGTCTTAACTCGTTTGCCGCCGCACAGACTCCTTCCGGCTCATATCAGTTCCCTTTTCAAAATCCCGACCTTTCTCTGGATCAGCGTGTGAACGATCTTGTTTCGCGCATGACGCTTCAGGAAAAGGTTGGACAAATGCTCTACAATGCACCGGCAATAGAGCGACTTGGAATCCCTGAGTACAATTGGTGGAATGAAGCTCTCCATGGCGTCGCGCGTGCAGGCCGGGCGACAGTCTTCCCGCAAGCCATCGGCCTTGCAGCCACCTGGGATACCGGCATGATGTTCCGTGTTGCCACAGCCATCTCGGATGAGGCGCGCGCAAAGCACCATGAGGCGGTACGTCAACGCCGAAGAGGAATCTATGAGGGACTTACCTTCTGGTCCCCGAACATTAACATCTTCCGTGACCCGCGCTGGGGACGCGGAATGGAAACATACGGCGAGGACCCATACTTGACCGGACGTCTCGCGGTCGAGTTCATTAAAGGCATGCAGGGGAATGATCCCAAGTACCTCAAGACCGTCGCAACTCCCAAACACTATGCCGTTCACAGCGGACCCGAGCCCGACCGCCACTCGTTTGACGCAGTCGTCGATGAACGCGACCTCCGGGAAACGTACCTGCCGGCATTCCGTATGGCAATCCTCGAGGGAAAAGCGCAGTCGGTCATGTGCGCCTACAACCGGTTCCGCGGACTCCCGTGTTGCGGAAGCGACGAACTGCTGCACAAGATTCTTCGTGAGGAGTGGGGTTTTGACGGCTATGTGGTCTCCGACTGCTGGGCACTCTCTGATTTCTATACGACGCACAAAGTGGTGCCGACGGCCGTCCAGGCGGCAGCGATGGCCGTTCTCGCCGGTACGGACATTAGCTGTGGAGTCACCTACGATAGCCTCGATGTTGCAGTCGCCAATGGACTCGTCATTGAGAACGTGATCGATTCTTCGGTGAAGCGTCTCTTTCGGGCGCGGTTCCGGCTCGGGATGTTCGACCCTCCCGAACGCGTATCATTCGCGCAAATTCCCTACAGTGTCAACGATTCGAAAGAAAACGGGGAGCTCGCCCTCCAGGCCGCCACGGAATCCATCGTGCTCCTGAAGAACGAAGGAAGTCTCCTTCCTCTTTCCAAGAATCTCAAGACGATTGCCGTGATCGGTCCAAATGCGGACGACACGGAGATTCTTCTCGGCAACTATAACGGCACACCGTCGGACCCCGTCACTCCCCTTGAGGGATTACGTCGAAAGATCTCTCCTTCGACAAAACTCATCCATGCCCGTGGCACCGACGCGGCGGAGAATACGCCGTCTCTTGACGTTGTACCCTCCGGGGCGATCTTCGCGGATGTTGATGGGAAAAAGGTGAACGGATTA
>JBGOVN010000139.1:0-4580 GCA_041478155.1 Bacteroidota bacterium
GTACCGCGGGATTTTAAGTCCTCAAACTTCTTCCGGATTCGGTTCATCCGTTCATCCGATCATGAATGTGTTCAGGCAAGAGACAGGTTAGGCTCTGCGGTCAATTCAAGGGAGGAGGTCCTGCCTTCGAGCATCCTCTGATAGGCAACCATTGCGACCATGGCACCGTTATCAGTGCAGTACTCGAGATTCGGAATGAAGAGCCGAAGGTCGTTTTTCTCCGCTTCGATCGCAAGCCGTTGTCGCAGCTCAGAGTTTGCGGCAACACCACCTGCGAGGGCGATATCGGCAACGTGATATTTTTCTGCTGCGAGGAGAACCTTTCGAATCAGAACATCAACCACCGCGGCCTGAAAACTCGCGCACACATTGCACACGAATTGTTCATTCGTCTGAGTCTTGTCAAACTCCTGCGACCTGAGGAAATACAGGACTGAAGTCTTCAAACCGCTGAAACTAAAACTGAATGGCTCCTTTTCCATGTACGGACGTGGGAACCTCACAAATTGGGCATTTCCCTTTGTGGCGTGTGCATCCACAGCCGGTCCGCCCGGATAGCCGATGCCAAGCATCTTTGCAACCTTGTCGAATGCTTCTCCGGCAGCGTCATCCATCGTCTCCCCGAGTATAACATAGTCGGAGGGAGTCTTGACGAGGACGAGCTGGGTGTGTCCCCCAGAGACCGTCAGGTTCACGAACGGGAATCGGGGTTTCTGCTCGACGAGAAGATTCGAAAGAATGTGCGCCTCCATGTGATTTACTCCGACAAACGGGATTCCGAGGCCGAGGGCGTAGGCTTTGCCAAAGGTAAGTCCTACAAGCAACGAGCCGACCAATCCGGGTCCATAGACCGCACCCACCGCGTTCAGTTCTTCTTTCGCCATCCCGGCCTTCCTTAACGATTCATCAACCACGGGTACGATTGACCTCTGATGCGCCCTCGAGGCCAGTTCCGGCACGACTCCCCCATGGGTGGCGTGGATCAGCTGCGTTGCCGTCACGTTTGAGAGTAAGGCTCCGTCCCGGATTACCGCTGCGGAAGTCTCGTCGCAAGAGGTTTCGATGCCGAGGACGGTCATGGAAGAAGGAGTTAAGAATTAGGAATTAGGAATTTGGAGATAGAATATCTAAGCATCGAGAGCACCGAGTTTGAGGCGCATTGTTGGAACTGATTAACTCATCCGGCTACTTTCGCTAATGATAACCAAAATTGCTCCTTTCTGCAATATGGGTGCGACCGGACAATTGCGCTTGCCTCTCCTAAATTTTCTCCCTATATTAAGACAAATATTTTTGCACAAGTTCTAAACGGAGTTTTTTAATGGCAAGAATGTGTGAAGTTTGCGGAAAAAAACCGATGGCAGGGAATAATGTCAGTCATGCGCACAATCGTACGCCGCGACGATTCATGCCCAATCTACAGAAGATCAGGGTCATCGTCGACAGCAGCGTTCAACGCATGCTTGTGTGCACAAACTGCATTAAGTCGGGAAAGATTCGCAAAGCAGCGTGAGATGAGAAGGCTCACCATCGCATCTGTTGCTTACAATCCCGCCTCGATGCGGGATTTTTTGTATAAAGGAGTTTTGCTGGACTGCCACGGTAGACGATGAAACTTTTTTTCTCTCCTCCCAACCAATTGACGTTCCTGCGAATCCTGCTCACGCCGGTATTCCTCGCATTCCTATTTTCTTCACACCTCATTCTGCGACAGCTCGCCCTGGTTGTCTTCGTTCTCGCCATGCTGACGGATTGGTATGACGGATGGGTTGCTCGCCGGTGGGGATATGTAACGCGCTGGGGAGCGTTCCTCGACCAGTTTGCCGACAAGGTGGTGATTTCCGCGGCACTTATTGCATTCGTTTCGCTTCGACTCGTCCCCGCATGGACAGTCTGGATCATCGTGAGCCGCGACGTCCTCATAACATTTCTCCGCTCCTATGCAGCGTACAAAGGAAAACCGTTCGACACGACAAAGTTCGCGAAGACGAAAACATTTCTCCAGTTCGCCGCCTTATACTATATTCTCATTCTCTTCATCGCCCAGGATACTGTCTCGGTGCGCAATAGATTCGGCCCGCTCATCGAAACCTTGCTCGACCACTCACTGCTTTATTCCATGATGGTCGTGATTGCAGTCATCACACTCTGGACGGGCGCGCTCTATGTTGTCGATAATTGGAAGACGATCCGAGACCTCCATGACTTCTCCGGCCGGGTCACAGAATCCCAATAACTCTGGCGGCCTCACCCTCCCTCCCGAACCGAATATTGCTGTTAAAGCGTTCGCATCGGCTCTTTTCTCCGGATATTCACCGGTCGCGTCCGGAACAGTTGGCAGCGCTGTTGCACTCGCACTATACTTTATACCCGGGTTTGAGGGTCCCTATGTCATCATGCCCGCGTGCTTTGCCGTCTTCCTGCTCGGCATTCGTGCATCCGACATCATGGAACTGCACTACGGCCATGACCCCTCCGAAGTCACGATCGATGAGGTCGTCGGTATGTGGCTTTCCCTGTTCCTCCTTCCCAAAAGCATCGTCATCGCTGTTACTGCGTTTCTCGTTTTTCGGTTTTTCGATATCATCAAGCCATTCCCCGCAAAAAAATTCGACAACATGCAGGGCGGCTTCGGCATCATGATGGATGACGTCGTCGCCGGTTTTTACACAAACCTGCTCGTCCACTTCCTCGCTGCGATTCCCTTCTTCCAGAAATTCATCTGAACCACCCTGGCCGCCGTCCGATCCATGAACGCTGAAATTATCTCGATTGGCGACGAGCTCCTGATCGGACAGGTCATCAACACCAACCAGGCGCTGATCGCTGAGCTGGCCAATCGCATTGGCATCTTCGTCGACCGCATGACCACGGTAGGAGACGTCGAACCGATAATGCTCAAGACCTTTGAGCGTGCATTCGCCTCGCACGACGTCCTACTTGTTACGGGTGGACTGGGTCCAACCCACGACGATATCACAAGGTCTGTCGTATGTACATTCTTCAAAACCGACCTTGTGCAGAATCTCGAAGCACTGGAGAATGTCAAAAGAATTTTCGCAACGAGAAACCTCCCCCTCATCAAGATCAATGAAGATCAGGCTCTCGTGCCGCGCGACTGCACCGTCATTCAGAATCATCACGGGACGGCTCCCGGATACCTCTTCGAGCGGGATCGAAAGTATTTCATCGTTATGCCCGGCGTTCCATCCGAAATGGAAGGAATGATGCGGGAGTTTGTCCTTCCGTTTTTTCAGAAACGGTCAACTGGTTCAGTTATTCGGCACCGGACGCTGAAGACTACGGGCATCGCAGAATCGATACTCGCCGACCGCATCGGGAGTGTTGATGAGCTCTTTTCTCCTGATTCCGGCATAACCCTGGCATTCCTGCCAAGCCCGACAGGGACGCGTCTGCGCATAACGGTCCGGTCGAACTCAGACAAAAAAGCGGAAGGGATGATTCGTGAGGTGGAGGAAAAAATCAGGGCGAAGGCTTCGCGATACATCTACGGAGTGGACGGTGAAGAACTCGAAGATGTTGTGGGGAAAATACTGGTAGAACGAAAACTTACGCTCGCAATCGCCGAATCGTGCACCGGAGGGCTGATCATCGACAGGGTCACCAATACTCCAGGGAGTTCCAGCTATTTTGAACGCGGGATGATTGTGTACAGCGACAACTCGAAGATTGCCGAGCTGGGCGTTCCGGCTTCGCTCATCACTGTTCACGGCGCGGTAAGCCGTGAAGTGGCCGAGGCTATGGCGTTGGGCATTCGAACGACGGCAAACGTCGACATCGGCATTTCGACAACCGGTATTGCAGGTCCCGCGGGAGGTTCGGAGGAGAAGCCCGTCGGATTGGTATGGATCGGTTTTTCGGACAAGAAGGAGACGCTTGCACTCCGATTTACGTTTCCCGGCAATCGCCGCGGGGTGAAAGAACGCGCCGCTCAGGCCACGCTGGAAATGCTCAGGAAGAAGTTGTTGAAGATGGAGTAGGACTCCTTCCATCCTCATGACCACGGTTCGTTCATTCCTCGCCCTCCCTCTTTCGACAGACGTCAGAACCCGGATTGCTGAAGTTCAATCATCGCTCAAACTGGCGTCCGCGGACGTGAAATGGGATACGCCTGAAAAATTTCATATCACACTCCTCTTCCTTGGCAACGCAGAAGCTGCATTGCTCGAGACACTCACCAAAAACCTTGCACAACAGTTGCAACAGCTAAGCTCGTTTGAACTCATTTACGAGGGGGTCGGGGCATTCCCGTCGGCCGAACATCCGCGTGTGCTCTGGACCGGAACCCGGCCGAGTGAATCGTTGATGCAACTCCATCGGGTCGTCGAATCCGCTTGCGCCGCTCTGGGAATTCCGAAAGAAGAAAAAACTTTCAGCGCTCACGTGACATTGGGAAGAGTGAAGGGAACGAAGAACGCGCAACGCTTGACTGAAGGATTAAAAAATATTACTTTGCAACCGATCCAATCACGATGCTGGGGGGTTCAACTGGTCAGGAGCGAATTAACTCCTGCCGGTTCCATCTACACCACGCTCCAATCATTTCTTTTTACACCTTA
>JBGOVN010000191.1:0-3896 GCA_041478155.1 Bacteroidota bacterium
AAGAACAAGATCGAAGTCGTAAACGGTACTGCGAAGTTGACCGCAAAAAACGCTCTTGAGGTGAGTACGGATGGTAAAGTTACGGACACTGTCAAGACAAAGAATATCATCCTCGCAACCGGCGGCAGGGCACGGTCGCTTCCGGGTGTGACGATTGACCGGAAGAAGGTCATCACAAGCACGGAAGCAATGGTTCTCCCCGAACAGCCCGCGTCGATGGTCATTATCGGCGGCGGACCCATCGGAATCGAGTTCGCTTATTTTTACAACTCGCTCGGCACAAAAGTAACAGTCGTAGAAATGATGCCGAACATTCTTCCAATCGAGGACAAAGAGATCACGAAAATCCTGGAATCAAGCCTGAAGAAGGCAGGTATCGAAATTCTTACAGGGACGAAAGTTGAGAATGTTAGAGTTGAAAAGGATGTCATTGTGACAGTCTCAAACACCGAAGGCAAGAAAGAACTCAGAGGCGACGTCGCGTTGATAGCCGTGGGAATACAGGGGAATATCGAGAACCTGGGTTTGGAAGCTTTGGGCGTGCGACTTGACCGGAGTTTTATTGTTGTCAACGAGTTTATGCAGTCGAGTGTCGCAGGAATCTATGCGATCGGTGACGTTGCCGGGCCACCGCTCCTTGCTCACGTTGCGTCTCACGAAGGCATCGTCGCCGCAGACCGAATTTCGGGCAAGGCGACGCATGGCATCGACAAGACCAACGTTCCCAGTTGCACATACTGCCAACCGCAGGTAGCCAGTGTCGGGCTCACCGAGGAGGCGGCTGTCGCAAAAGGGTATAAAGTCAAAGTGGGCCGTTTCGCGAACAAACCCCTTGGCAAGGCTGTGGCAACTGGAGAAACAGTCGGCACGGTAAAGCTCGTGTTCGATGAGAAGTACGGCGAGCTCCTGGGGGCTCATATTATTGGGGCAGAGGCGACTGAATTGATCGCGGAACTCGGCATCGCGAAAACCCTGGAGACAACATGGGAGGAATTGTTCAACACGATGCACGCCCATCCGACGTTTTCTGAAGGTGTCATGGAAGCCGCGGGTGAAGCATTCGGAGTTTCAGTTAACATTTAGGAACGATCCTCTCTTGATGGATAGGGCACTTCATTGAACGAACTTTTAATCACTGACCTGGGTCGTACCCATTATAAAGAGGCGTGGGAACTGCAAAAGAGGTGTTGGGAAAGGCGTCGTGCCGGGACGATCGGCGACGCATTGCTTTTGACAGAGCACCACGATGTGTATACGTTCGGAAAAGGGAGCGACGAAAATCATCTCCTTGCTTCCGAGAAGGAATTGGTTAAAGGGGGGATAGAATGCTTTCACGTCGACCGCGGGGGCGACGTAACGTATCATGGTCCCGGCCAGATTGTCGGATACCCGATTCTCGACCTCAACAATTACTTTTTGGATATCCATCGTTACCTGCGGAGCATCGAAGAGGCAATCATCCTGACGCTTCGAACGTGGAACATCGAATCGACGCGTGAAGCAGGGCTGACGGGCGTGTGGGTGAAGGGAGAGAAGATCGCAGCCCTTGGTGTCAAGGTCAGCAGGTGGGTGACGATGCACGGGTTCGCGCTCAACGTCAATACCGATTTGACCAAATTTGACCGAATCATCCCATGCGGCATTTTCCACAAGGGAGTTACGTCGATGCAACGCCTGCTCGGGGAAAATATTTCGGTCGAGGAAGTACGCGGGCGCATAGGCGAATCGTTCGCAAAGGTGTTCGGATGCCGCAGGGTCGAGATGCCGATGCGAGAGTTGGTTCAGCGATTCGCGGCGAGCGAACAGATCTCGCTGGAAGCCTGAGTCGCTTTAAACCCGATTTTGTTTGTATTGAAAACAAGGAGATAGGGTTCGATGTCGAAGTCGCAAGCTGAAGTTGCAGTCAAACCGATGAGCACAGGATCGCTTTCGAAGGCTGAACTTCTCCGGGCGTACCGGACGATGCTGACGGCCCGTAGGATTGACGAAAAACACTTAATACTCCTGAAACAGGGAAAGTCGTTCTTTCATATCGGCGGCTCCGGCCACGAAGCAATCCAAATCGCTTCCGCACAAGCGTTGCGGTCGGGCTACGACTGGGCTTTCGCGTACTATCGTGACCTCGCTTTCGCGTTGCAGTACGGAATGACACCCGAAGAGATTTTCCTTGCGGCCATGCATCGCGCCGAAGATCCGAGCACCGGCGCAAGACAAATGCCTGCGCATTACGGGAAGAAGGATGCCCGGATGATTACGCAGTCGAGTCCGACCGGCACGCAGTACCTTCAGGCAGTAGGAGTCGCGCTCGCAGCGCGAAAGGAGAGGGTGGATGAAGTCGTCTACGTTTCCTCCGGCGAAGGGGCAACAAGCGAAGGAGAGTTTTTTGAGGCCGTAAATTGGTCGGCGCGTGAATTGCTTCCGGTCATTTTCGTCGTGCAGGATAACAAGTACGCAATTTCAGTCCCCGTGACGCAGCAAACTGCCGGCGGGTCCATCTACGAAGTGACGAAGGGCTTTAAAGGCCTCGAGAGATTTCAGTGCGACGGAACGAATTTCCCAGAAAGCTATGCCATCATGCAGCACGCCGTAGCTCGCGCACGCGCTGGCGAAGGGCCGTCGCTCGTTGTCGCAAATGTTGTGCGTCTTCTTGCCCATTCGTCTTCGGACGACCAGTCGAAGTACCGTCCGAAGGAGGACCTCGAGCGGGATAAGTCGCGCGACCCAATTCCGCAATTGAAGCGATACCTGATTGAGCAGGGGTATCTGACCGATGCCGAATCGACGGACCTCCAGGAAGACGTAAAGAAATCAGTCGATGCCGCTGCGGATTGGGCCGAGTCCCGTCCGCTTCCCGATGCTTCGACGGTGATGGAGCACGTCTACGGCGAGTCGCACTTAAATCCTCCGCACGACTTCGTCGAGCCAGAGCACGCCGGAAACAAAATTGTCATGGTGGACGCCATTAACCACGCGCTTCACGAAGAGATGGCCCGCGACCCGAAAATGCTTGTGTTCGGGGAGGATATCGCCGACGGAAAAGGGGGCGTGTTTACGGCGACAAAGGGGTTGTCGACTAAGTTCAGTGTCGCGCGCGCGTTCAACTCACCGCTCGCTGAAGCGAGTATCATTGGCGTTGCGATCGGGGTTGCCCTCCGTGGCTGGAAGGCTGTTCCGGAAGTCCAATTTGGCGATTACATCTGGCCCGGCTTCATGCAAATCCGGGACGAACTCTCGATGATGCGGTATCGTTCGAATAATACCTGGAGTTGCCCTGTCGTGATTCGTGTTCCCGTGGGAGGATTCATTCATGGCGGCCACTACCATAGCCAGTGCATCGAGGGGATTATGGCGCACATTCCGGGAATACGAATCGCGTTCCCTTCGACCGCCGCAGATGCAAAAGGATTGCTCAAGTCTGCGATCCGCGGCGACGACCCTGTCATTTTCATGGAACACAAGGGTCTCTATCGCCAGGGCTATGCATCGTCACCCGAACCCGACGCCGAATACGTCCTGCCGTTTGGGATTGCTGCGCGAAGAAGAGAAGGGACGGATATTACGGTCGTCACGTACGGCGCTATGGTCCAGCAGTCAATCGAGGCCGCACGGGCGATGGAAGCAAACGGCGTCAGCGTCGAGGTCATCGACCTCCGCACGCTTAATCCACTCGATGAACAGACAATCTACGATTCGGTGAAAAAGACGAATAAGGTTGTCGTCGTTCACGAGGATACACTCACGGGAGGTTTTGGGGCCGAGATTGCGGCTTTGATCGTCAAGAATTGCTTCGAGTACCTTGACGCTCCCGTTCTTCGTGTCGGCGCCCTCGACACGCCTGTCCCCTACAGTCCGCCGCTGGAAAACGCGATGCTGCCGAACAAAGACAAAATTATTTC
>JBGOVN010000267.1:0-3112 GCA_041478155.1 Bacteroidota bacterium
AACCTTTTCCGCCGCCGCTGCAATCTCGTTGTTTGCCCCGAGAAAACCGATGCGCCAGCCGGTCATGGAGAATGCTTTCGAAACTCCGTTGACCGTGATGATTTGGTCACGTACGGCGTCAATGGATCCGATACTGAAATGTCGATGACCGTCGTAGACGATTTTTTCGTAGATCTCGTCCGAAATAGCATAAATCCCCGTTTTCGCCACGACCCCGGCCAAGGCTTCAATCTCTTCCCTCGAGTACACGGCTCCGGTCGGGTTGCACGGCGAACAAAAAATGAATGCCTTTGTCTTCCTGGTAATCGCCCGTCGCAGTTGTTGGGGCGTGATCTTGAACTGGTTTGCGAATGCAGTCTTGACAAACACTGGCGTTGCCCCGACGAGCTTAACCATCTCCGGGTAACTGACCCAATACGGAGAAGGTATAATCACCTCATCACCGGGGTTACAAAGAGCTTGAAGCGTATTGTAGAGCGAATGCTTCGCGCCGTTCGAAACCAGGATTTGCGTAGCCTCAAAATGGAGGTTGTTGTCGCGCTTGAATTTTTCGACGATAGCGGCGACAAGTTCAGGAGTTCCCTGGTTGGCTGTGTACTTTGTGAAGTTATCCTGAATGGCTTTGATTCCTGCATTTTTCACAACGGCGGGTGTCGGGAAATCCGGTTCCCCGGCCGTCAAGCTGACGACATCAATGCCCTGCGCCCTCATTTTTTTCGCGCGTGCGAAAAGCAGGAGTGTCTGTGAACGTTCGACCGAGGCGACTTTCTTTGAGAGTGAGAGCATACGTTTGGATAGAATGGGTGGAATGGGCTATCCCTTCATTTTTTCCTGCAATGCTTTTCGCACAACAGGAGGGACAAAATCGCTGACATCGCCCCCGAGCCTAGAAAGCTCGCGGATGATGTTGGAGTTCAGATAAGTGAATTTTTCGTTCGGCATGAGAAATACAGTCTCGAGACGCTGGTTGAGCTTCCGGTTCATCAGCGCCATTTGGAACTCATATTCGAAGTCGGAGATTGCGCGGAGGCCGCGTACAAGCGCCGTGGCATTTTTCTGGCGCGCATATTCAACAAGGAGACCGTCGAAGGAATCGACTTCCACCTGGGGATACCCTTTTGTAACCTTCTTGATAAGCTGCAGGCGCTCGCGTTCGCTGAACAACGGGTTCTTGGAGGAGTTGCGCGCTATTGTGATGATGACCGTATCGAAAAGTTTGATCGCCCGTTCGAGAATATCAATATGTCCGTTCGTGATCGGGTCGAACGTACCGGGATAGATTGCGATCTTCATTTGTTTGTCCTTCCTGGCGGGACGCCGGTATGAGCGCTTTCAGAATCAACACAGTTGTCTGTCCGAACGGTTTTCGCGTTGCCGTATACATCGATTCGCCTACGCTGACTTCGGATTCTTTGTTATGCTCCATGACGATGTGGGATCCATCTCGAACAACTTTCGAATTGTAGATCGCAGTCGGCAGTGTGCCTATTGTCTCCAACGCGTAGGGGGGGTCGACAAAAATAAGGTCGTAGGTGCGCGCTGTATTCTTGAGAAACCAGAAAGCGTCAGCCTGGTAGAGCGTGCTCTGCGATTTGCATCCCAGTGCGATGACATTTTTCTCAAGAATAGCGAGCGATTGACTTGATGAATCCACGAATGTGACAGTCGCCGCCCCACGGCTTATCGCCTCGAGCCCGAGGCTTCCGCTGCCGGCGAAAAGATCAAGAACACCAATCCCTGCAAAATCGAGCCTGTTGGAGAGAATGTCAAAGATTGTTTGTTTTGCCCGGTCTGCCGTAGGGCGGATGGAGCGATCCGATGCACTGATGATGACGCGACCGCGTAGTGTACCGGCGATGATCCTCATCGGGCGCGAAGGGCCAGTCCGATCGCTGCTGCGAAGCGGTAACTCTCCTTGACGAACGGTTTGTAGACTTTATCGGTTGCCGGAATCTTTCGGAGCGCGTTGAGGGCAATCGTCTGCCGAATGCCCGTTTCGGACCGGAGGGAATTGACCAAGTCGGACGTCACGTCGATGCCGTGGAGCACCATGGCGGCGGGAGGCGGCGAACCGTTTCGTGCCTTCAGATACTTCAGGTAGTCGCCCACAGCTTTTTTCGTTTCGGATGTATGGTATGCGCGGTAATCCGTCATCTGCCCTTCATGGATAAGGCTCGCGTCGAGGACCCCGTATCGAAGCCCGAAGAGAACGATATCATGTTCGAGGATCTCGGGATAATTGACCAGCAGTGTTTTCTCCGAGCTAAACTGATCGACGTCCACGATGTTGAGCTGGAGACCGAGCGCCGCGACCGTCTTCTGGATAAAGGCAACCATTCCCCGGCGCACAGAAACCATGAACAAGTAGCGCGAAGCCGAATTTGTTTTAGGGAGGGCGTGCGAATCCGTTAAGAATTCCTTCAACGATTCAGCCGGGACATATTGGCTTGTCTCCCATTCGAGGTACTTCTTGAGCTCGCCTCCCGATAACGATGTATCGACGGGTATGATGTTGATGAAAACCGGGTCTGGGGGAAAGGCAAACGAGATGTAATTGGCCGCCAGCTTATGCTGCTTGATGAGCCCTCCCAGTTCCTTCACAAACGTGGCGAGCTGGGGATGGTCGGCGGAAAGGTTTACACCGGCCTGGGCGAGGTCGAGGGAGGTTTCGCGTTCCGCGAGTGCCGTCACCAGGACCTTCTTTCCATGCTCCACCTCCGCCAGTTGCATCCTTCCCTTCAGGAACGAAACGCCGATGTATCGCGCTGTTTTCATTGGATGCTTTCCGGTGCCATTCGAGTTAAGGAGCTGTAAAGTAGGCCTTGAGTTTTTGGAATTTTTTTTTGCTGATGCCTTTGACCTTCATAAGTTCGTTTACAGAAGAAAACCGACCGACCGTTGACCGGTAGGCGAGGATGCGATCTGCAGTGGTTCCGCCGATGCCGGGAACTTTCAGCAATTCTTCCTTGGTCGCGCTGTTCAATGCGATCCCGCCGTCCTGAATTTCGGCCTGATCGTCGGCAGAATCTGCGAGCGCCGCCTCGCTCAATGCTGCAAATGTGCTGTCTGAAGTCCGGTAATCGAATTGCAGCTTCCCCGGAAACCTCTCCTG
>JBGOVN010000145.1:0-4474 GCA_041478155.1 Bacteroidota bacterium
AACTGGCCGGAATTTTTTGTAACAAATTTTACGAATACTGTAACGTTTTTTCCGAATTCTGTCGATACATTAATGATGAGAATGAGTAGAAAGGAATCCATTCTACGGAGACAATCTCTTTTCGTTCGAAATGTATCTTTCCATTCATCCGGTGTTAACATTGGGAGTCCACCAGCACTAACAAAGGAAACATATGAAGACTCAAGAATTGAGTATTGAAGGAATGAGTTGCGGACATTGCGTAACGAGCGTTCGTAATCAACTCGCGAAACTTAAAGACGTTCAGGTGGAGGATGTTCAAATCGGAAAAGCCCGCGTTCGGTATGACGAGAGAACAACTGCGGTGACGGACCTGGCGAGGGCGATCGAAGATGCAGGCTACAAATTGGTTCGGGATTGATTCGGGATTCATTCGGGATTGAGAGGAAACAGTCAATGAATCCGGAAACAAAAATGATGCTGACTCTTCCTGTGGAAGGTATGACGTGCGCAAGCTGTGTCCTCCGCGTTGAGAAAGCCCTGAAAGGGGTGTCCGGCGTTGAGCGGGCTGCCGTTAACCTTGCAACAGAACGAGTTCAGGTATCTTATGATCCATCGCGGGTCCGCCTGCCGGACCTCGCCGTTGCCGTCGAACGGGCCGGATACACGTTGACGCTTCCGACGGAAACAACCGGACATACCCAGGACCACCGCCGAAACGCGGACGAAGGATTACGCCGGGAATTCCTGTTCGGCCTCACTCTCGCAGTACCGATAATAGGGGTCAGCATGCTCAGCATGTCCGACGACTTTCCGGCCTGGTCCTCTATGTCAAAAGATGTTGTCGAAAAAATACTCATGATAGCAACAACGCTGGTGATGGCAGTATCGGGGAGAAGATTCTTTTCCGCGGCCTGGAGACTTGCACGACATTTTTCAGCCGACATGAATACGCTCGTCGCCGTCGGAACGGGGACTGCCTATGCCTACAGCGCGAGCGTTGTGATCTTCCCTCAATTGTTCTTGTCTTCCGTTGGAACCAAGAACGGACTCTATTTCGATACAGCAGCGGCCATCATCGTCCTCATTCTGCTGGGAAGAGTGCTTGAGGCAAAAGCTAAACGACGAACAGCCATAGCCATCGAACAACTCATGAAGCTGCAACCGGCTGAAGCGCACGTGATGCGCAATGGAACGGAAGAGGATATTTCCGTCGATGCAGTAGGTCTTGGCGATGTCGTCATCGTCCGGCCGGGCGAGAGAATTCCTGTTGATGGCATCGTTCTTTCCGGCGCTTCGTCTGTCGATGAATCATCACTCACAGGCGAGGGGGTGCCGGTCGAGAAAACAACGGGGGACACCGTTCTCGCGGGGGCTATCAACCTTCAGGGAAGTCTTGAGTTCCGTGCGACCGCTGTCGGCCGGGAGACTGTCATTGCTCGCATGATCAAGCTTGTCGAAGAGGCTCAAGGTTCAAAAGCCCCGATCCAGGCCCTCGTCGACCGGGTCGCATCTGTTTTTGTCCCCATCGTTATGGCGATTGCCTTGCTTACGTTTGCCGGATGGTATTTTGTTGCTGGGGCATCATTCTCCTCGTCCGCTGTCAACTTCATCGCAGTCCTTATCATCGCATGTCCTTGTGCACTCGGACTCGCCACCCCGACTGCCATCATGGTTGGCACAGGTCTCGGAGCGTCGAATGGAATTTTGGTCAGGAATGCTGCGAGTCTCGAACGAGCCCAATCCATAACTACTGTCGTGTTCGACAAAACAGGAACGCTGACGGAAGGAAAACCTTTCGTTGAGCGCTTTGTCGCTTTGGGTGGTCACGATGGATCGAACGCACTCCAGTACATCGCCTCGGCTGAGCAACGGTCGGAGCACCCGTTGGCGCGTGCCATCGTTGACTATGCAAGATTGCGTTCAATTAGTCTGTTCGAGGCAGTGTCGTTTCGGTCGGTGGGCGGATTCGGAGTGGAAGCTCGTGTGGGGGAACAGCAGGTGCTCGTCGGCAATGCAAGAATGATGAAGGACTCTTCCGTATCGATGGCAGGGAGTGAGGAGATTCTCTCGCGATCATTTGGTGACAAGGGCGTTTCAGTCTACGGAGCAATCGGAGGAAAACTCGCAGCGCTCATCGGGATCGCCGATCGATTGAAACCGTCAGCGAAGGGGGCAGTAGCCGAACTCAAGAGTATGGGGATCGACGTAGTCATGATGTCAGGGGACCGTGCCGCAACGGCAAGGTCAATAGCCACGCAGGCCGGCATCGATCGCGTGATTGCAGATGTGCTGCCGCAGGAGAAGGCTGAGCGGATCAAGGAGCTTCGTCGAGGGGGATCGGTCGTTGCCATGGTTGGGGATGGGATCAACGACGCGGCTGCCCTTGCACACGCCGACGTCGGCATAGCTCTCGGCTCGGGCACTGACATTGCCATCGAGACTGCGGACATTACGCTGATGAGGAAGGATTTGCTCGGTGTTGCAGAGGCGGTTGCTCTTTCGCGCGCTACGATGAAGGCGATCAAGCAGAATCTTTACTGGGCTTTTGCTTACAATGTGATTGGAATACCGGTTGCTGCGTTAGGGATGTTGAATCCGGTCGTTGCTGCAGCGGCGATGGCGATGAGCTCGGTGAGTGTAGTGTCCAATTCTCTTAGACTGCGGTGGAAGGGGATCGGGAACTCGTAACTTATCCGACCTTCAATTTCATTCCCTCTCGTGCACCAATGCATTTGACCTTGGCGCCATGTTGTGCAACGAGTTTTTGAGCGATGCGGATCATTCCATCGATCGTCTTGTCGTCATGCAGAGGGTCGTGATGGAAGACCGCCAGTTTTCCCACGTGAGCTCTCCACGCAAATTCAACGGTATCCTCAATTGATGAGTGTCCCCATCCTATCTTTTGCGGATATTCCTTCGTGGTGTACTGAGCTTCTCCGATATAGAGGTCTGTGCCTTCGAGGAATTCGACGAACTTCATGTCCAGATACTCCGGGTAATCTGATTCCTGCTTCTTACTCAGACTCCCGCGATGCAATGTATGGCGGTAGGGCTCATTGTCTGTCGCATAGACGACAGAGTTCTTGCCGCTCGTCAGGCGATATCCGAACGTCATGGCAGGATGATTGAGGAAAAATGGTTCCACGGTCACGTTGTTGATCGCCACGGAGTCATTGATTTCTTTTACCGTAATCGAAGCCTTCATGGCCCCGAGTTCCACCGGAAAATAGTCCGAATCCATCTGAACCCTTAGAATACTCTCGAGGGATCGATCGCGCCCCGGCGGACCGTACACGCGCAACTGCGTATTCTCTTGAAATGCGGGGAGGAAGAAAGGGAACCCTTGGATGTGATCCCAATGTGTGTGGCTTATGAAGAGGTGGACGGTGAAAGGCTTGGAACCAAACTCTTCGAGGAGGCTCAGGCCGAGGCCACGGATACCGGTACCGGCATCGAAGATGATGACTTCATTGCCGGTGCGTGCTTCAACGCATGAAGTGTTGCCGCCGTAACGGGCTGTCTTTGGTCCGGGAGTGGCGATCGAACCACGAGTTCCCCAGAATGTCACGTTGATCATGCGGCGCCCGACTTTGTTGTCAGAAGTCGGTTGACGACGCCGAGGAGTTCGGCAAAATCTGTTGGTTTCACGAGATAGTCGTCAGCTCCCAGTTCCTTCGCTTTGTCGATATCCGGTTTATAAGAACGGGCGGATGTCATGATTATGACCTTTTGGGAGAGGCTGGGAATTGCTCGCATGCGTTTGCAAACTTCAAAACCGTGCAGGCCGGGCATGTTGACGTCGAGGAGAGTAACGTCGGGGACTTCCTGTTGAGCGAGCTCCAGTCCTTTTTCTCCGTTCTCTGCAGAAATAACCGAGAACCCCTCCTTCTCGAACCAGAGGGCGATCATTCTTCGAACAAGTTCTTCATCGTCGATGATGAGAAGCTTATGCCGTTTGTTCTTGCTTTGTGGGGTGGTCACGATAAGGGTGCAGGAGAAAAAATGAGATGGTGGGAACTTATCAATATCTTTCTGGAAAGGCAAATAGGAGCTTTGAGAATCGTTGTGAGTCTGATAGCGAAATCATCCAGGTTTGTTGTCTTCATTCCTGATAAACACGAGCTGTAAGCCCCCTCAGTTCAATCTCCCCCGAGAATCCATTGTTTTGGGACCGTGCTTCCGCCGTAGAGCGGTTTTACGTGTTGTCGCCATGCCTTCAACTCCGCCCCCTCATTAGCTTAAACTTACCGCCTTCAATCTCAACATTCTTGCATTGCCTCGTCGGTTGATCCCTGTAAAGGGGGACGCTCTCGTCAGCCCTCCGATTCCGCAATCAACAATCCCCATTCCGCATTTTCCTCGTCGGGGTGATAGGATTCTCCGCCTTCGTTCCAACAGAAGAAGTTGGAACTTCGGCGGACGTAGAACCTACGACTTTGGCGCCTTCGGCGCCACGCTCTAGCCAGCCCTTCCAATTTTCCATTTCTCCAAT
>JBGOVN010000066.1:0-6183 GCA_041478155.1 Bacteroidota bacterium
CTTGCAAGCGACCGGTACAAGAGCTTTGCGGACAGCTATCACGGTCTGGCAGGCAAGGCGGGGTCTGTGGAGGTGGCAAATTGTGCGAGCTGTCACGGAGTGCACGACATCAAGCCGTCGAGCGATCCAAGCTCAAGGATATCGAAGGAAAACCTCGTGAGAACATGCGGCACGTGCCATCCGGGCGCGAACGCGAATTTTACAAAGGGCTCTGTCCACATTCTAGCCGCAGCAGACAACAACGAAGTGCTTTACTTCATTGCAACCGCCTACGTTATACTCATCGTGGTTGTTGTCGGTGGAATGTTTGCCCACAACCTCCTCGATTTCATCAGGAAGTCGAAACGTCTGCTAATGTACCGTCGTGGAATTATCCAACACCATCCGGTGCGTCACAGGTTGTATTTGCGCATGACCCTATCCGAGCGTCTGCAGCACGCTGCGCTGCTCATCAGCTTTACAACACTGGTGCTGACGGGTTTTGCACTCAAGTTTCCTGATGCGTGGTGGGTTGCCCCCCTCAGAAATATCAGTCCGCTCATGTTTGAGCTCCGCGGCATCCTTCACCGCATCGCAGCGGTTGTTATGGTGGTCGCAAGCCTCTATCACCTCTATTATATCCTCTTTGTCCCCCGGGGCAAGGAATTGGTCCGGGATCTTCTCCCGAAGCTGCAGGATGTCAGAGACGCCATGGCTGTCGTCAAATACAATCTCGGTCTGTCGGACGAGAAGCCCAGGTTTGGCCGGTTCAGTTACATTGAAAAGAGTGAGTACTGGGCACTCGTCTGGGGTACGGTCGTTATGGGAGTCACCGGCACGATTCTCTGGTTCGATAATACATTCCTCGGGCTTCTGACAAAACTGTGGTGGGATGTTTCACAGACAATCCACTACTACGAGGCGTGGCTTGCCACCCTGGCCATCATCGTCTGGCATTTCTATTTTGTGATTTTCAACCCTGATATCTATCCGTTGAACCTGGCCTTCTGGAAGGGATCACTATCCGAGGAAGAGATGGAAGAGGAGCATCCGCTAGAGCTTGAGGAAATCAGGCGGAAGGAATTGTCCACGGAAGCGGTTGCCGCGAATGGGGATTCGAAGGCCGGGGTTGTAAAAAACTAGTCGCATTGCCATGAAAACTCTCGGGCTCCTTCTAATCCTGCTGGCGTCTTTCTTCAGTCGCACCATTGCACAGGAAAACAGCGACTGTTTTTCCTGCCACAGCGACAAGTCGCTTACGGGGACTCGAAAAGGGAAAACAATCGCCGTCTTTGTGGACGAAAAGAAGTTCTCCGGCTCAATCCATTCATCTCTCACGTGCATATCATGTCACGTCGACCTTGCAGGAAAGGAACTGCCCCACAGCGATGACCTTGCCCCCGTCCGGTGCGGGACGTGCCATGAGACCGAGCAGAGACTTCATGCCCAATCCCTGCACGGAAAAGCGATTGTGCGTGGAGACCCTCTTGCGCCGTCCTGCAAAGATTGCCACGGAAACCATGAAATCCTCGGCGTCAAGGATCCGAACTCGCAGGTCGCGCCGCTCAAGGTCCCTTTTGTGTGCGGGAAATGCCACCAGGAGGGAGCTCCGGTCGCACGCCGGGGAACGATCCACCAGAATAATATTATTGAAAACTTCTCGGAGAGTATCCACGGCGAAGGACTCCTGAGGAAGGGTCTCATCGTCGCTCCCAATTGCGCCTCCTGTCACACGGCGCATTCGATTCTGCCCCACACAGACCCCGCCTCCTCAATCGCCCGTTCGAATATTGCTTCAACCTGTGCGAAGTGCCATGCCATGATCGAAACAGTGCACCGAAAAGTTATCAGAGGCGAACTATGGGAGAAGCAAGCCCATGTTCTTCCCGCCTGCGTCGATTGCCATCAGCCGCACAAGGTGCGAAAGATCTTTTATGACCAGGGAATGGCCGACAAGGATTGTCTCCGCTGTCACGAGAAGAAAGAACTCATATCGTCCGTGGATGGCCGTTCGTTGTTCGTCGCAGCGAATGACCTGAGCCATTCACGCCACGCAAAGACCTCGTGCAGTCAATGCCATTCGGAGGCCAATGCTTCGCGCCTTCGGCCATGTGAGACAATTAAACAGAAGGTCGACTGCAGCTCCTGTCACGCCGAGGTGGGTCAGCAATACCAGGTGAGCACACACGGTCAGCTCATAGCAAAAGGCGACCTGAACGCTCCGTCATGTAAAGAATGTCACGGAACGCACAGCATCCTTGGTAAAGCAGACCCCGGGTCGGCAACATTCGCAACAAATGTCCCCGACCTTTGTGCCCGATGCCACCGCGAAGGGAAGAAGGCGGCGGTTCGCTATGAAGGTACCCAGCACAAGATCATCGAACGCTACACGGAAAGCATCCACGGGAAGGGGTTGATGAAAAGCGGGTTGACCGTCACAGCGATGTGCACGAATTGTCATACCGCGCACAGCGTCCGTCCAAAGAACGACTCGACATCAAGCGTGAACCCCAAAAATGTTCCCTCGACCTGCGGCCGATGCCACCACGGGATCGAAGAACAATTCAACGCAAGCATTCATGCGCTCAAAGTGGGAAAGACGGACAAGGAACTTCCCGTGTGCAGCGATTGTCATACCGCCCATACCATCCGCCGCACGGACGAAGAAGGTTTCAAACTCGACATCATGACCAAATGCGGACGGTGTCATGAAGCGATTGCAAAAACGTATTTCGACACGTACCACGGAAAAGTCTCGCAACTGGGATATACGAAGACCGCGAAATGTTACGACTGTCATGGCGCCCATGATATTCTGCCGGTGTCCGACCCCCAATCGCATCTCAGCCATGAAAACGTCGTGGGTACATGTCAGAAGTGCCATTCCGGTGCGACGCGAAGATTTGCAGGATACTTGACACACGCGACCCACCACGACCCCGAAAAATATCCGTTTTTGTTCTGGACGTTCTGGGGAATGACGTCGCTGCTCATCGGCACGTTTGTCCTTGGCGGTGTCCACACGCTTCTTTGGCTCCCACGGGCGATCCAAGTGCAGCGGGACTTCCGCAGAAAGAACCGCCAACCGAAAGAAAAGCCTCATGGAAGCGACGACAGGCACAACGGAACCGGCGATGCCTCCGACACATCCAGTTGAACCGGACGAACGCCAGTTTCTTCGATTCTCCCGTCTGAATCGAACGCTGCACATCATCATGATCCTTAGTTTCATGAATCTTGCCCTCACGGGCATGACGTTGAAGTTTTCGTACACCGCTTGGGCTTCATTTCTTTCCCGGGTCTTCGGGGGGTATGAATCTGCAGGGTATATTCACAGGGTGGCCGCCGTGTTCATGATCGGAGTTTTCATTACCCACATTGTAGACGTTGTGCGGAAAAAAAGAAGAGAATATCACTCCTGGCGTGGCCTTCTGTTCGGACCCGATTCGATGATCTTCAACAGAAAGGATTTTCATGACTTTGTCGGCAATATCAAATGGTTTCTCGGGAAAGGCCCGCGCCCGAAATACGGACGATGGACGTATTGGGAGAAGTTCGACTACTTCGCTGTCTTCTGGGGAATTGCCGTTATCGGTTCGACAGGACTCATGCTCTGGTTCCCTGTATTCTTCACGCATTTTATTCCCGGCTGGTTCATCAACGTCGCCACGATCATCCACAGCGATGAAGCGCTCCTTGCGGTAGGGTTCATCTTCACCGTCCATTTCTTCAACACGCATTTGCGTCCGGAAAAATTTCCCATGGATATCGTAGTGTTCACGGGACGCATGCCGCTCGAAGAATTCAAGCACGACAAACCGGCAGAGTACGAGGCACTTGTGAACAGCGGACAGCTTGAAAAAAACCTCGTCGAATCGTATCCGCCCATTGTGATCAGAGTGGTCCGGCTTTTCGCATGGGCGGCTCTCTGTCTCGGATTCAGCATTGTCGTCTGGATTATTTACGCTATGGTCTTTGCATACCGGTGATGAAAGCGACGGAGAAAACCGTTTCTCACGAACAGGACATATTCGCAAAATCTGGAATCATCGGGTTCTCATTTATTGGAAACTTTCTATTTTCATAGATTCCCCAAGGTCTGGAATCGGCCTGTCTACAACCGCCAATGGCTCGCTATTTGCTGGCTTTAGTGTCGGGCTCACAGTTATTTGACTAACGTTTACCGGAGCATCTATGCCCTTGATCGACTCTCAAACTGGGGGTGTGCGGAAAGCATACTCGATCACAGAATTGAAAGAGGCCGCCAACCTTATGCGAGGATACGACCTCGTCTGTCTCTCAGCCGCTGGATCGGGGCATGCAGGTGGAACGCTCTCGATCATGGATATAACGGCGGCTTTGTATCTCCACGCCGCGAACCTTGACCCCAAGAATCCGACATGGAATGGACGCGACCGCATTGTCTGGTCCGTAGGCCACAAGGCTCCGAGCCTGTACATCGGACTCGGGATGGCCGGATTCTATGATGTCAAGGACGTCGTCACACTCAGAAAACTTGGAAGTCCTTTCCAAGGTCACCCGCACTGGCTGAAACTTCCCGGTGTGGAGGTGTCGACGGGATCGCTCGGACAAGGACTGAGCATAGCGGTTGGAATGGCGCTGGGCCTTAGGCTCAACAAATCCCAATCCCGTGTATTTTGCATCATGGGGGACGGCGAGCAACAGGAAGGACAGATCTGGGAAGCGGCGATGGAAGCGGCGCACTACAAGCTCGACAACCTTATAGGTATCATCGACAAGAATAAGTTGCAGATCGACGGATGGGTGAAGGACGTGATGAACGTCGAGTCCCTGAAGGAAAAGTATGAGAGTTTTGGATGGGATGTAATCGAGATTAACGGCCACGAGATGGACCAGATTGTGAGCGCTCTCGACCGCGCAAGGCTCTCGAACGGAAAACCCGTTGTCATTATCGCTGAGACGGTAAAAGGAAAGGGTGTCAACTTCATGGAGGGTGTTCCCGGATGGCACGGTAAGTCTCCAAACTCGGAAGAGTTGAGCAGCGGACTCAAGCAACTTGGCTTGCTCGACAAACTCGATTACCAGGCGATGCTTTCCGTTGCCAAGGCATTTCAGCGCGCGACGGAATCTGAATTGAGTCTGCGAATGCCGGGATTCAGCCGGGATTTTTGGTGGAACACCGACGAATTGATGCGCGTAGAGATGCAGCCGACGAGAAAAGGTTTTGGCAACGCTCTGAAGGAACGAGGCGGGGACGAACGGGTCGTGTGTCTTGGCCTGGATATTTCGGGATCGATCACGATCAGCGACTTTTTCGAAAAAAACCCCGAACGCAAGGATCGTTGGTTCAGCGTCGGCATCGCCGAGCAAAGCGCCATATGCGTTGCCGCGGGGTTGGCGAGGGAGGGAAAGATCCCCGTTCTCGGAACGTACGGCACATTTGCGGCCGGTCGCTGCCTGGACCAGATTCGCACAACCGTGTGCTACGGCGAGCTGAATGTGCTCATTGCGGGTGCCCACGCCGGCGTATCGGTCGGGGCCGACGGAGCCACGCACCAGGCGCTGGAAGATCTCTTTCAGATCTGTGGGCTTCCGAACATGAATGTGTCGGTTCCCTGCGACATCAACGAGACACGCAAGGCGACAGAGCATTTTCTTTTCGGTCTTAATGGACCGAAGTTTATCCGATTTGCGCGTGAGGCTACTCCGGTCATCACCACGGAAGCGACGCCCTATAAATTCGGAGAGGCGAATATTATTCGATTTCGTCACGAACAGCCCAGGTTCATCGACGCCTTTGAGACATATCTCAGTTCGAAGTACGAGAATGAGCATGAGCAACTTTCGGTCGTCGCATGCGGACCGATGGTTCCGGAAGCCATGCGTGCCGCGTTCATCCTGAAGAAGGAATACGGTATCGAAACGCGAGTCGTGAATATGCATACGCTGAAGCCGCTGGATGCGAAAGCCGTGGTACGTGCAGCGAAGGAGACCGGCATTGTGGTCACGGCTGAAGAACATCAGATCGGCGGATTGGCAGACCGTGTTTGCCGGATGATTACAGAATCTCCCGAGCTCTACCAGACTCCCGTCATTACCGGAGCCATTGGCGTGAAAGATCGTTTTGGTGAATCCGGCGCTCCATGGGAGCTCATCAAGGAATTCGAAGTGAGCGCCGAGCACATCGCTCAGAAAGCGTACGCGTTGTTGACGTTGAAAAAA
>JBGOVN010000298.1:0-2789 GCA_041478155.1 Bacteroidota bacterium
CACAGTTCATTTTGTCTTCTTTGCATCATGCCGCTTGAGGGGTGTTCGTGCTCACCGAAGGGACTTTCAAGAAACCGAAAATTGAAAATCAGGGCAATCAATCGCCCGAACCAAAGAACCGCCGTTCCGACATCCTTCCTCAACGAACCGGAAGGACAAAAACGCCGATCGCGTTGCTCTTCCTGCTCGTAAGTGTGCTTGTTCTCCTGGTTTGGGGACTTCGCTCGCTCGCAAACCAACAACTCCCGCCACTGGGTAGACCGCTTCCGCCGTACCTCCTCTCAAGTCTTGAAGGAAGTCGATTCTCCCTGGACCGATATCAGGGAACGCGCTATCTTCTCCTGTTTTTCTCGGTAGAATGCCCGCACTGCAGGAACGAATTGTCGAACGTGGCATTATTGTATCCAAAGTACAAGACTGTGCTCGGCTTCTTTGTTGTATCCGTAAGCGACAGGCTCAACCTTAAGGAATTTTCTGACTCACAGCGATATCCATTTCCCATGTTCCATTTTGAAGGGACAGGCACGGAGAAGAACGGCGGCGCGATGAGCGTCCCGACACTCTTGCTCGTCGATGAGAAGGGAATTCTTCGTGCGAGGCATCTTGGAGACAGGAGTTTGGTGGAAGATGAAAGAATCCTCTACACATTCCTGAATGAAGGAGGAACACATGAGTCAGCAAGCCACTAGAAGATTCAAGTTCATTGTCGCAGCTGCGCTCGCCGTAATAGTTGGATCCCTTTGGATGTGTCGTAAAGAATCTCGAGGATCCCTAGCAGAACCAGCTCGAGATCCCCACATGAATATCGTTGAGTCCGGGCGTAATAATTGCGGGCCTGCCGCGCTCAAGATGATCTTTGGTGCGTACGGCATTGCCGTTACGTTGACAGAGATCGAAAATGCCGTTCG
Source organism: Bacteroidota bacterium (assembly GCA_041478155.1). GTDB lineage: Bacteria > Bacteroidota > Ignavibacteria > UBA10030 > UBA10030 > JBGOVN01. The sequence continues at coordinate 909 of JBGOVN010000298.1, forward strand.
CTCCACATCAGAGGGCACGAGTATGTTATCGATGCAACAATACGCGCGGTCGAAGGGACTGTGGGCGCAAGGTTGGAAATTGAATTTGAAGAGCTTATCCCACGCATCGTATCCGGTCATTCTCTTCGTGAGAGAAGGACATTTTATTGTCGCGGATAGTCTATCAGCGGATCGGACACTTTACGTGCGCGACCCTGCCTGGGGAACAATGGCGTTGAAGGAAGAAGCTCTAAACGACATTTGGCAGGGAGAGACTCTCGTATTCGCGAACTCAAAAACGAAATGAAAAATCTTGTTTGTCCGTCTGCGGACTGTGAGCGGAGATGACGTGACTGGTCGGCCTCCGGAAGCCGAATCGATCCTCATAGCCGGCAGAATGGCCGCGGCAAACAAGAACCTAAAACACTATACCCCTTGCTCTTCAGCATGTACTCTTTAGCATGAAGGAGAACGATAATGAAACGCAAACTGTGGATTCTTTCGATGGTCGCATTGCTCGTATGTACTGGCGCTGGAACGGTCCGATCGACGATTCCACCGATATCGGGTACCGGTACACGCGTCGACAAAGAAAAAACATTCACAGCATTCCAACTGAGCGACGAACGCATGGACTCCGTTGTTGGAGGCGCGTCGTACTGCTGGTCCAGCAAGACCTCCGATGGCTGGAGTTGCGCGGGATGCTGTCTCGACCTCTGGATTTTCTCTGTCTGTGGTTCAGTATGCGTTCCGTTCGAGCTCTGGAGCTAGACTTCTGTCGGTTGCCCTCGAACAAAAGTTCCGTCCTTCGAGGGCAACCGGATTTTATCCTGCCGCATAGGAAGTCCTTTATGAATACAATCGCTGTAAGTTTTCTCATCCTTGTCCTACCCCTCGACCGACTCTCGTGGACTCAAGAGAGCGAGCCGCTCAGCATACCTCGGTCGCTTACCAATCTGCGCTGGGATATATCGCTTTCCGATGCGAAGCGGATTCTGTTTGCGTTTTCACCGGAGGCCGACGTGCCAAAATATTCGGAAGGGATGAGAGAGGAGATGAAGAAGAATGGCGTCACGCCTCAGTTGGATACGGTTCTAACGTACTTCGACGAACTGATGGGAAACCGGGGAAAGGTAGAACTGAGGTTTTCCTCGAGATTGGATAGTTTGAAGCAGATCACGGTCTCATTCGACTCATTGGATATTCAGTTTGTCAAGAACGTGTCCGATTCGCTCACGAGGAGGTATGGGGAGCCCGTCGCCAGCCGAACGAAAAAGAAGACAGTTCTGCTGTTTTTTACGTTTGCGAGTGAGATGAAATTTTGGAAAACCAAAACTGGAGGGTTAGTGTTAAACGTGTTCGCGAGAGGCGACACACCCCTGAGTCTAAGTTTGATGTATTCGCCTTCGAGCCGCCCACCGCACTAATTTTCCTTCGCCACAGAAATTGAGGGGACAATGCTCAAAATCTTTGCTGTTCTCGCTGAACCTGCCGAGGTCTTCGCTGACCTCAAGTCCAAACCCCGATGGTTAAGTCCGTTCGTTTTCGCCACATTTTGCCTCGTTGCAATGTCTTGGTTCAAAAGCTGCCTTCGATCCCATTCCCTCCAAGTGAATCTTGCTCCCCTTGCTGTTGCAACGATCTTCGAACTTTCCGTGACGGGGTTACTCTGGCTTGGGATCTCAGCTGTTCTATATCTTGCAACCTCCCTCGTCGCGAGAGATCAGGAGTTTACATTCAACGAGGTTTTTGCGGTTGTCGCTCACTGCGGGATGGTTTATATATTAGGAGAGATCGTGAACTTCCTCCTCGTCCAAAATGAGTTCTTCAATCCGGATTCATTTCCCGTTCGTAACCGGTTTCCCGTCGGTCTCGACCTCCTGGTCTGGGGAAGGGAGGTCC
>JBGOVN010000029.1:0-8550 GCA_041478155.1 Bacteroidota bacterium
CCTGCTCGTCGGTTTGCTCGACTGAAGGTGCAAATAACCACCGAATCGAATAATGGATCCGTTCCTGTTCCACACCCGATGCGATCGTCGGTTCATCGACGCTCACCTTTGCGTACACGTCCATCTTATACAGCTCCTCTGTTGCAAGGTCGGCTCCGATTTCTTCAACCTGTAGACGGAGGTCGGGCCAACGGCCCAAGCCCCGGTCACGGGCATCGAGCGCAAGCAGTTTTTCGTAGATCATGAAATTGAGATACCGTTTCTTGGACGATTGGGAGCGCTTGATAAAGGCCGGGCCGAGATCATAACTCAACGTAAATTCCGTCGCCGAAATAGTCCACGGACCGACCGTGGCGAGTGTAATCTTATCCAACGTTTGGTTGATGGGGGAAGGAAACCGCAGAAGAGCGCGGTCGGACTGCGAAATCAGCGCGGAGTTGACTGCAAGGAGCGAAACGAAAATGATCCCCCACCGCGTGAGCCCAAAGCGAGGCAGCATTCCGTCAAAAACGGATTCCAACGGTGAAGACATGTATGTTTTCGAGGCGACCCATATCCTGATAGGCGTAGTCGAATCCAACGCTCATTCCCCCAAAAAAATCGCTCGAGGACAAACCAAAGCCGACCGACATGCCTCCTTCCGCATGGTCGAGATACAGAGACTGATAGCCGGCACGGAAAAACAGGAAATCGGAAAACGATACCTCGGTTCCGACGTTGATGCTCTCGTAGTCATAATTAGGGTGAAGGGCGTCGACCGCGATTGTCCAGCGATAAAGGCTATTGTCAAGCACACGCGTCGAAATTCCAATCTGAAAGAGGAGGGGAAGGTCCCATGAGTCCAACTCGATGGCTGAAGGAATCTGGTCCGTCGAGCCCTGCTTGGTCGGGTCGATGCGAATGAACTCGCGCGTGTCGCGCCCGGACATCCTCATGTTCGTACCGAAATTGGACAAGGTCGCTGCGATCACCATGCCACCGAACAGGTCCGTCTTGAAATCTGTTCCGACGTCAAGTGCAAATGCGCTTGCGCTCTCATGCCAGATCGTTTGTTGAATGTACTTTGCCGTGAATCCAATGGCAAACCGATCGGTCAGCTGATGCGCATAGGTGATGCTGCCGGCAATATCGCCCGCGCTGAAATACTCGCCGGTTCCTTCCGGCATTTGCACGGTCCGGACTTTCATGTCGGCCATGGAGAGTGACGTAAGGCTGAATCCCAACGTGCCGAATCCGGTTAACGGCAGGGCGAAGCCGATGAAGTCGAACTTCGTGTCCGCGATCCAGTCCGTGTGGACGACCGAAACATCCATTTTTGAGAGTGAGGCAACGCCGGCTGGATTCCAGTGCAATGCCGTCGCATTATCGGCGATGCTGATATACGCTCCCCCCATGCCGATCGCAGAAGCGCCCACGCCTATCTCGAGAAAGGCGGCTGCTGTAGTCCCCGACTTGGAGACATCAACGCCGACCGTCTGCGATCGAACTGCAGGGGCTCCGCAACTCAGCATAAGTGCGACACTCAACAGCTTTTTCATTCCTTCCAACTCCGTTTCGTAACGCCTCAATCAGATCGAAGAACTATTTTAGTACTGCAAACTTGTCGATGTGGGTACCGATGCCGGGGGCGTCGACGTGGTAGACATAAATGCCGAACGCGATATTCATTCCGTCGCGAGAGATGAGGTTCCATGGCTCTTGCCCGTCGTCAATCGTACTATGGTGCCCAAGCGTTTGCACCAGGTGACCGCTCAACGTGTAGATACGTATCGTACAATCGTGCGGTAGATGAATAAAGTAGACAAGCCGGTTTCCCCTACCCACGGTCGACGACTGCGGCTCCCACGAGGCCGCTCCCACATACGGGTTGGGTACGACGGCGATCTTACTGAGATCCGAGAGTGCCTTCGAGAGATCGAGCGTCGCTCCCTTCGTGGTAAACTCGAAATACTCCCCCGTGCGGAAAGGCTTCCTGGTCGCGATACGGAAGACATCGCCCAGCTGGGGCAGCCTCTGTTGCGCCGGCGGGATCAGCGTATCCCGAAGAAACGTCAGAGACCAGGACTTCCGGGACGTGAAAAAGTCCGGCGCGCTCTTACCCGCTGAATCTCCTGCCACGATAAACACCGCATCGCCCGCGTCGAAAAGCGAGTCGCCGTTGATATCCTGAAAAATAAACTGGACGTGGTCGATATTCTCCGTGGTGTTTTTGACGACGATATTCGAAGGAAGCCCGATACTAAAGCTTGAGCCCGGGAGTGATGTGTCGCCTTGTCCCTTCGCAAGGAAACGAATCTCAAAATCCGCAGGATAATTGATGCGGCGCGACTGATAAGCGGGAGCAAATCGCGAATCGAATCCAACCTGCGCGACGTAATTGCTCATGCCGGCTTTCCAACCAGTCTTCGACTGATCGATGACGACGTCCGGGTCATTCACGATGCTCGCAGTGAAACCTCGAACCATAGAAGTTTGCGTTTGCGTGGCCACCAAACGCGTCGGGGGGATGAGCACGCTGCCCGTCGTCTTGTCGGTGAGCTGGTACCACGGAAACGAATTGGTGTGAAACGCAGTTGAATCGAAGAACTCAAGACGAAACACATGGCTATTGGCGATGGAATCCGGGTCGAGGATCGTAGGTTGGACGGACCCGGTTCCGGGGCCTGTCTTAAGATAATTCTGGATCAACGAAGAGGTGTAACCAGCTGAAGGCGCCCGGGGGGTGACAACAGCAGTATTGACGTCCGTCTTGATTCGTCCGTTTGCGTCAATCTTGATAATGCTGGTGGTCTCCGAAGGTGGGATTCCGACAAATTCTCCGGTCACAGTCGTTGTGGTAAATCCCTGGTCGTACGCAACGACCGCATAGTAGTACGTCTGACCATTCTGGACGGTCGAATCGATAAAGGAATGCCGTAGTCCCGTGTCGTCGCCGAGATAGAAATATGCGCCGTTGACGCCGACGGGATGGAGTCCTTTGACGCCGTCAATCAAGTCAAATTGTGCAAGAGGTTGACGGTAGGTTGGATTACCGTACGCATCGGTAATGATCTTGTCCTCGAGGAAATTTGCCTCGGTGCTCCGGTAAATGCGGTATCCTTCAAAATTGTATTTTTGGTAGAACGCATCGAAGGTCAGCTCTGCCCGGTTGTCCCAATACAGCGTGACACGTCCGTCGCCCGGTATTGCCTTGACGAACGGCTTGTCGGGCGGCTTGGCAAAATGGTAATTGGCGTTATAAATTTGTTGGACAGTCTTTTTCCGCAGGAACAAATCCGCGGAATTCATTCCGAAGATCAGTGCCATCGAAAAACGTTCTGTTTCACCAGTCTGTTGACTTTTGCCCGTAATCGCCGAGTATGTGTTCCTGCCGTTTAGATGAAAGAGGTAGCTGGAGAAAAAATTTGCCAGATTCACGCTACTCAAGGATTGTCCGTGCGGCTGCGGCAGTGCGGAGAGAACCTGCCAATTGCGCTCATCGTTGTTGAGGTCGCCCCCAGGGGGTTGGTGGACAGCGAAGATAACAAATCCGGTCAAGCCGAGCTGATCGGATTCATCCTTGTCCAGTATTCCAAAATTGGGCTCCCCCTGATCGGGTTTGCCATTTGCCTCCGTGCCATCCGGATCCGGACCGGGGTACCCTTCATCGAAGGGTCCGAGGCCGTCTGTTCCGACGTCATCGTTCAAGGGTTCTCCCGGATCCCACTTTCCGTTTCCGTTCAGATCTAAGTACGACCGCCAGTTACAGTTCTCATCTGCATCCCAGTGAGGCTTCCATGAATAACCGTAGAATTTGCTGAATCGAGCAGTGTCTTGCTGGACGTCGACGAGAAACGGATCCTGGAATGGATTGGAAATAAACGTATGCGCGTCATTATCCCGACGCTCGTCTGTCAGCCCATCGTGATCATTATCGAAGTGGTCGTCCGAGATCCCCGGGCTCTCGAGGAATGCGTAACCTGCATAGCCTACAGGGCTCCAATTTCCCGGACTCCCGGTTGGAATAGTAGACCAGGCATACGAGAGGTTGAGGCTCTCGTTGTAGTCTCCGGCGTTGTTCGAGGAATTATCGTGTCCTCCGATTCCCCAGTCGACATACTGCGCGAAAAGGGTTTTGCTGTAATCCGTGGTGCCGACGTTCGTTATTTCGTACAGCCAGAAGATAACGTCCTCGGCGAGCACCTGCGACCATTGAAACCCGCGTGCATGCACTTGCATCGCGAGGCCGCCCCGCGTTGAATCATTCGCGTCGGGATGGAATTTGTTTTTCTGGATGTACTCCCGGTCTTCGTTGTCATCGAGAACAAAATAGGTTTCAAGGTCTGCGTTTTGAACCCCGTTTCCGAAGAATCCATTCCATCGTTGATCCCAATCGCTCGAGCGGTCTGGCCAGTGTGGAGGCCAGGTGTTCGGGTCGGTACTTTGCGCTGGGGTGGATTGAAACCTGTTCGCGTACCCGGGGAGCGCCCACCATCCATACGTCACGCCCGTCGATACATCGTGGCGCGTATATTCATAGTAGTTCGTTTCAAGCGGATGAATGATAGTACCTTGCGGGTCCTGTGTCTCTGCCTGGACGATAACCGCCACGCCGTCAACGTACGTGTGATTTGTTCCTTTCGGCCACACACCGCTCCGGCTCGCATCGTTCTGCCAGTCCGCAATCTCTCCAAAGTTATAGTACACCGTCGAGACAAGATTCCCATCCATCAATCCTTTTTTTGTTTCATTATGGTTTCCTTTGCCGGGGTCGAACAGTCGTTGGGAAAAAAGGAATGGGGACATTGCGGCAAGCAGAAAGAGGGAGATCGATGAACGGGAGGGAATCGTGAGTCTGGCCATAAGGTGTTCCTGGGCGGGCATAATCAAAACGAGACAGCCGCGCCGAAAATAATCTGACGCGGCGCAGAATAGAAATCAGGCCGGGAAAAATATTGTTCGACCTTGTTGGCGCCTCGTACCACTTGCTGGGCTCGCGTAAGTTCAAGCGTATAACCGGCGCGACCGGTATCACCAAAGACGTTGATCTCGTTCGGTGTATCGAACACATTGTAGATTTTGAGGAATACGGAAAACGCATTCCCTCCCAACTCAAGGTACTTCGTTAAGGAAAGGTCCGCATTGAAAAACATCGGACGGTTGTCGCTGTTTTCCAAGCCCGTTCGCTGATTCTGAAGTGCAGGCGTGTAGGGTAGGCCCGACCCGAGGCGCGCAATAAAGCTTCCGATGAGATCTTCGGGGTCGCCGACCGTCAGGGTCATGTTCAGCGAATGGCGCCTGTCCCAATTGAGAGGCACGAGCTGCTTGTTAATGTCGATGGGAGGACTCGCCTGCTGCTTGTTGAAGTCGTCATTCGGGTCCGAGGCGCTGCCGTAGGCAGTCTGGAACGTGTAATCCAATGTCCCACCAAATCCGTTGCTGAACCGCCGGTCGAGCGAAAGTGTAAAACCCTTCACGGCGCCGTAGTCCAGGTTGACGTATTCTCCAAATTTCTTGACGTCATTCTTAATATACAATGCCAAGCCGAGCAGGTTGCGGATATCCTTGTAATATCCCGTGATTGTTATGCCAAGATTTGGCGCAACCTCTTGCTGCAAACCAAGCTCATACATCGTTGTTCGCTGAGGTTGCAGGTCAGCGTTTCCAAGCACGTTGCCGATGAATTCAGGAAAACTTGTGTTGAGAGGAATCCGAAAATTTGGATTCTTGTAAAGAAAATCAAAGGGAGGAACCTGGAAGAAATGTCCGTAGGAAAGATGAATCGCTCCGCGATCCGTGATGGGATAGGAGATTCCGATACGCGGACTGATCTGGTATTTCGCACTCGCAGCGTACGTCGCTGAATTCGGAAGCGGGCGCGGCACTTGATCATAGACGGCGATGCTGTCCGGATCATTGAGCACCCTTCCATCAGGCTGAAAATAATCAAAACGAAGGCCGATGTTCACAATAAGGTAGTCCAGCTCGATCTTATCCTGCAAGTACGTGGCGACCTGGTATGGAGAATTCGTATAGATGTTATGGTCGAAAGCGCCGACCGAGTCTATCCCCGGCTTAAACCCACTGCCGGCATCGACGTGAATCTGAACATCTTCATAATTCAACCTATGCTCTTGCAACTCTGCACCAATCTTGATCTGGTGAATGTTTGTTACCTGTGAAGTGAAATCCACCTTCCCTGTCGAACTATTCGTTCGATGGGAGAAGTGCCAGTTCTGGGTTCCTCCGGTGAGGAAAGCATTGGCACCTGCATCTTGCATCCGCTCTGGATTGACATACCGTGGGTCCCAGAGGTTTTCGTAAACGTATTGCTTGTACTCCGTGGTAATCGATGACGCGTTCAAGTCAATAAATGAGGACGGGCCGAAAACGTAGTTGTAACTTGCGATCCCGAGGAGGCTCCATTGATATCGCGTGTAATCACCGTCCGGGTTCAACACGAATTGATGGTCGTAATCCTTGTACTGATGATTCTGATACAATCCCTGCAAGATGATGCCCTTGGAAGAACCGACGTCGATGGAGAGCTTGCCCTGGATACTCCATCGTTTCTGGTAGTTCATGGGGACGTACGAACTGTCGCCCGTTGCACCGATGTGCCACTTCGAAGGATCGTTGTCAGAAAAATTGGAGGAATCGGACGGGTTGAAGACCCGCTTGCCGTAGATATAACCATCATCGTAGAATGAGCGCCCGGAGATGAAGAACTTCAGAAGAGAGCCGAAGCCAGGTACGGGTCCGCTCAAGGATCCTTCATAATTTCGCAAATCAGCAGGAGAAACGTGGTCGATATTGGGGAAGAGGGTGCTCCGGGGTGTGGAATAGTCGCCGCTGTACGCCGAGATCTGTCCTGAGATTTTATCGCCGGCTAACTTCGTAACTTGATTGACAACACCAGAGAGCGCTTCACCATACTCCGCGTTAAACGTGCCGCTGAGTACCTGAATCTCCTGGATGCTGTTTACTTCAGGCTCCAGGGACGTGCTGCCGGAAAAAACGTCGTTCACGGAAAGCCCGTCAATGAGGTATTTTACTTCGCCGGTTCGGCCTCCCCGAAAATGCCCTTCGACAACTCCCGCCTGCAGGTTAACGATTGATGAGACTGTTTCCAGGGGGAGCTTCGAGATTTGATCGCTGTTCATCGTGGAAGTCGTCGAGGTCAGGTCTTTTTGCACGATCGGTCGCGATGCCACAATCGTAACCGTCCCCACTTCCACCGCTTGCTCGCTTAGTTCGAAATCCACTTTTGTCGTTTGATCGGCGGACACGGTCACGTGGTCTGTGACCGAGGGTGCGTATCCTATGGCTGTTGCGCGGAGTGTGTAGGTGCCAGGAGGGATGTTGAGGATGAAATAATTTCCGTCAGGGTCAGCAGAGGCACCGAGCGATGTGCCTATTAGAATGATATTCACGCCGACGAGAGGCTCCTTCGATCGGGCGTCCAGAACCTTTCCGGCGATCTTGCCTGTCGTTCCGCCTTGTGCTTCGCTGAAGAGAAGCATGAGAAGAGCAAGGAAAAAAGAGAGAGGATGTCGCATGCTGCGTATTGACTCGAAGGGATGGCCTCGCAGTTAAAAAAAAACAGGGCACGACGAATGTCGCACCCTGTTCGTACGTGCGTTACTTCAACATCAACATTTTCCTGACGAGGGCAATCGATCCAGTTTCCAGCCGATAGAAATAGACACCGGATTCAAGAACGTGGCCCGTCGCATCTCTTCCATCCCATGTCGTCGTATACGTACCCTGCGCGTAATTTCCTTGCGCAAGCGTTCGGACACGTTGACCGAGCATATTATAGACAGCGAGCGAGATGCTCGCTTCCTGAGGGATGGAGAATTGAATCTTCGTTGAGGGGTTGAATGGGTTCGGATAGTTGCTCGTAAGCTCGAATACCTTCGGAACCCCGTTCTTTTCGTTGCCTGCCGAAGTTGTCGACCCGACCTTCTGCACGGTGAGGTCATCGAAATAGACCGTCCCTACAAACGTCGAGTACACATGGAGGCGTGTCTCCAACGCTGTTGCACCAACACCTGACGGCACCACGACATCGAGGCTATACTGGGTCCAGTCAAATGAGGTCGCATTCGGGAATATGAACGTGTAGTCGTTGCCAGGACCAACATTATTATACCCGTCATTGTTGCCGGACTTGGCGAACCACAACGGCGTAAACCCTACTGCCCATGTCCCTGGATACTTTGCCGCTGAGTCCGGAACAAGGTTGCTCGCCTTTATCCATACGCTCAAACGAACAATGTCGCCCGCGCTGATCGTCGTCGTGACGCTTCCACCGTTAAACGGAAAGCGTTTTGTTCCGACAAAGCCGTCATGAGCAGCACGTCCTGCCGGTAAGTTGAACTTCAATGAATACTGTCCGGAGTGTGAAACTGCGTTGGTCACCACGGTGTTCTCAAACCCGTTGGCCAACACTCCGTCGTTGCCTCCGATAGGCGGCAACCAGTAATACCATCCCGTCGGCACTCCCACACCTGTGTTCCAATCCTGTCCTGCCCATGCTCCTGCGCGTCCCGTCAGGATGAAATCATC
>JBGOVN010000089.1:0-5539 GCA_041478155.1 Bacteroidota bacterium
AGTCCCGAGGATATCGACACCGCGATGAAGCTCGGACTCAACTATCCGCACGTGCCGGTCGAGTGGGCCGAACGAATCGGGTTTAATCACGTATACGCCGTGTTGAAGGCGCTTGAAGCAGACCTTGGCGAAGAACGCTACCGTGTCTCACCTCTCTTGAAACAACTTGCGCTGACAGGCGCTTGGTGGAAGAAAAACTAAAACCATTCATCTTCTCATAACTGTAAGGACCCTCCCATGAAAATCTCCACAACGTTTCGTGCCTTCGCGCTTGCCATTCTTCTTACGGCATGGATCGCGCCGACCCTCGTGGCACAATCGTTCGAAGGTGTCGTCGAGATGAAGACAAAATCGGAACAAGGCTCGCCCACACTGACATACATGATGAAGGGAGGAAACGCTCGGATCGAATTTGAATCCCCCCGCGGTAAGGGCATCATGCTTCATATGGGAAAAGAAGAAAAGAATTACATGTTGATGACGGGGATGCAAATGTATATGGAAATCGGCGGCGGTGCCGGTGCCGAACAAGCGGCTGAAGCAAAAAAACCCGGGATCAAGAAAACCGGAAAGACTGAGAAGATTCTGGGCTACGACGCGGAGCAAATCATGGTCACAACCGAAGACGCCGACCACGAAGTCTGGGCCGCAAAGGGGATCGGAGAATTTGTTCGCTTTACCGGTATGGGACGACGGCAACAACAAGGAGCGCAATGGGAGGGTATGGCAGAGTTCAAAGGCTACTTCCCCCTTCGCATCGTATCAAAGGACAAGGAAGGGAACGAAAAATCCAGCCTCGAGGTTACAAAGATTGAAAAGAAACCTCTCGATGGCTCCCTCTTTCAGATTCCAAGCGACTATAAGAAAATGGACCCGGGTGCGATGGGACGCCCTCGCGGAAATTAGCACCACATCGCTCATCACCAAAGAACCATGAACCGACTCGTAGTCAAAGTGTTCGCCCTTTTCTGCCTCGCGGCTTTGGGATACGGACAGCCAAAGCTTTCGCTGGATAAGACCGAAGTCGACCTGGGTATCATCTACAGCGGGGATCATAAATCCGGGGCCGTGACATTGAGAAACATCGGGAACGAAACTTTGAACATCACAGGCGTGTATCCCTCCTGCGGGTGTACGGCGGTCAAGTACCCGAAGAGTTTCCTGAAGCCGGGGGAATCCGATGAACTGATGATTGATTTTAACTCGACCGGATACGTTGCGAAAGCAGAGAAGCATATCTCCATAACGACCAACGATCCGACGTCGGCGAATGTCGACATCAAGCTCATCATTGACGTCCGCATGGAGATCGAACCAGTCAGTCATTCGCTTCTTGCGTGGCTGGGGACAATTCCCGTCGGCAAGTCCGGTGAACAGACCGTATCGTTCAAGAACATCTCCAATCATCCCATCACCATTCGCGACGTCAAAGGGTCTTCGCCTCTCATCACGGTTTCGTTTGAAAAGAAAACCATTCGCCCCGACGAGACGTTCGATGTTATCGTCAAAGCAAAACCTGAAAAAAGGGGATATACGAACGAACACATTACGATCGAGACAGACAGCAAGAATCAACCTCAGGTTGAATTGAGGGTCCCGTTCATCGGAACGATTGAAAACTAAACATGTTCCGCCGCGCTCTCCGCGAAGCCGCGTTCATCCTCCTCGCAAGCACGCTCTTCGGTTTTGGCATTACGGCAATCTACTCGAAGGGTTTTTTCGCCAAGGAAAAACCCGCAGTCACAAAACTGAGAAGACTCGCAACCCTCGCGCCACGCATGATTTCGGCGACGGAGGCCAAGGCGCAGTTCGATGGAGGGCAGGCGATCTTCATCGACGCCCGTCACGAATTCGACTACAAACGCGGCCACATCAAAGGGGCAGTGAACGTCCCGCTCAACTCCTTCAACGCTGAACACATCATCGCAACGATTCCCAGAGATCGCGTCGTCATCGCCTACTGCGACGGCATCGAATGCAATTCCAGCATCGAACTTGCGGGTAGGTTGTACGATGCAGGCTACTCGAACGTCAAAATTTTTTTTAGCGGCTGGCAAGACTGGACATCCAACAAGTACCCGACCGAGGGCTCTCCCAAATGAAGTCGCTCCTTGCCAACGGCTATCTCGTTCTTCTAACCCGCATTTTCATCGGAACGATGTTCGTCGTTGCGAGCGTTGACAAAATTGCCGACGCAAATGCTTTTGCCGTTTCAATCGCAAACTACAAACTGTCGCCGGATGCGTTGTCCATGACCGTGGCCACGGTCATGCCATGGGTTGAGTTGATTTCGGGACTTGGAATCTTGTTCGGCGTTGTCCTTCGCGGGAGTTCTCTTCTCGCTGCCCTCATGCTCGTTGTTTTTACCGCGGGCGTCATCTCTGCGTTGTTGCGCGGGCTCGATATTTCGTGCGGATGTTTTACCCAGGACCCCCAAGTCGGAAAAGTGAGCTGGCTGAAAGTTGCGCAGAACACCGGAGCATTGTTGCTCACCCTCTTTCTTTTCTATTCAAATAGTGCTAAGTTCACCCTTGAAGAATATCTCCGGGGAACGAGGCCGGAGGATGTAGGAGAAAGCGCACCGTAGCCAGAAGCAGATCTCCAACCCCCTCACGCCAATCATCTCTTCCCTCACCGATTCTCGACGTTCTCCTCGTACTATCCTATGGCAACAGCATCCCGAACTACAGCCGTTATCGTCGATGCCATTCGCACTCCTATCGGCAGATACGGCGGAGCACTCAAAGACATTCGTCCCGACGACCTGAGCGCATTCGTTCTGAGAAAGCTCGTCGAGCGGACGAAACTCGAGCCGAAGCTCGTCGAAGATGTGCTCTGGGGCTGCTCGAATCAGGCGGGTGAAGACAACCGAAACGTCAGCCGGATGGCCGTACTGCTCGCCGGTTTTCCCCAAAGCGTTCCCGCCGCAACCGTCAACAGGTTGTGCGGTTCGAGTCTCGAAGCGACCAACCAGGCGGCCCGTGCTATTTGGTGCGGCGACTATGAAATTGCAATCGCCGGAGGTGTGGAGTCGATGTCGAGAGCCCCCTACGCGATTCCCAAGAATGTTACCGGTCATGCGTTGTTCGGCAACCTCACTGCGTTCGACACGGCGTTGGGATGGAGATTTCCGAACCCGGCGCTCGAAAAGATGTTTCCTCTTGAGCCGATGGGGGAAACTGCCGAGAACATTGCGCAACGATGGAAGGTGAACCGGATCGACCAGGACAAGTTCGCTCTTCAGAGCCACCAACGAGCCGTTCAGGCCGCCATCGATTCAAAATTTGACGACGAATTGATCACTGTCGAGGTCCCTCAGAAACGGGGAGATCCGATTCGTGTAGAGGAGGACGAAGGTCCTCGACCTGATACGTCGCTCGAAAAACTTTCAAATCTCAAGCCGGCCTTTAGAACGGGGGGAACGGTTACTGCCGGCAACTCTTCGTCATTGAACGACGGCGCGGCCGCAATCCTTCTCATGAGCGAATCGAAGGCGAAAGAACTCGGCTATACACCGCTCGCAAGAATAGTTTCAACAGGAGTTTCGGGAGTCGACCCTCGTTGCATGGGAATCGGGCCGGTACCGGCGACCCAGATGGCGTTGAAGAAGGCAGGACTTACCATGAAAGACATCGGACTTGTGGAATTGAACGAGGCATTTGCTGCACAGGCGCTTGCAGTCATCCGCGACCTCGCGTTGAACCAGGAAATCGTCAACGTGAACGGTGGTGCAATTGCGTTAGGGCATCCGCTCGGATGCAGCGGAGCACGAATCATGACCACGCTCGTGCACGAAATGAAACGTCGTGGAACACGTTACGGCCTCGCGACGATGTGCATCGGCGTGGGCCAGGGAATTGCCACTGTGGTTGAACTCGCATAATGCTCCGGAGACTGTATCCATCTTCCTTTCTCCACTGCCGATACCACACAGTGCCGGTCCGGTATTCCCGGTCCTCGGACAGCCAAGTTCCTCATCCGTACGTAGGGTCGCGACTTTCTCATATATAATCCCTGGAATCGGTTTCCTCACTCCTGACTCCTGAGTTCTTACTTCTGGCTTCCCACTCATAGATTGGAACCCTTTATGCTTCGGTATTCTTTTCAATTGATCTTCATCGTCCTCTTCATCAGTTTACTCGACGCTCAGGAACCGACGAGCGTTAGGGACTCATACGTGAAACAGGAAATTCGAATATCGATGCGTGACGGAGTAAAGCTCTTCACGGCCGTCTACAGTCCGAAGGACACTACTCAACTCTATCCAATAATTCTCATCCGAACACCCTATAGCGTTGGACCATACGGTACCGACAACTATCCCCGGTCGTTAAGGCCTTCCCCCCTCTTGATGAAGGAAGGATACATCTTTGTCTATCAGGATGTCAGAGGCTGCTACATGTCGGAAGGAGAATGGGTGGAACTTCGTCCGCACAACCCAAAGAAGCAATCATCGCGGGATATCGACGAATCATCGGACACATACGATACAGTCGATTGGCTTGTCAAGAATCTGCCGCGCAACAATGGACGCGTCGGGATCACCGGGATCTCCTATCCCGGCTTTTACGCTACGATGGGTACCATCGGAGCTCACCCCGCCGTGAAGGCGACCTCTCCCCAAGCGCCGATTGCCGACGACTTCATCGGAGACGACGACCACCACAACGGGGCTCTTCTTCTAACCGCAATGTTCGACTTCTACGCGCGGTTCGGGTGGCCGCGTCCCCAACCGACGACACTGCGCGACCGTTCGGTCGATTTTGGAACTCCGGACGGCTATCAGTTCTTCCTCAACCTCGGTCCACTTGCAAACGCGAACGAACGCTACTTCCACAACGAAATAAAGTATTGGAATGAGGTCATGTCGCACGGAAGTTACGACCCGTATTGGGAGAAGCTGAATGTCCTTCCCCATTTGAAGAATATCACACCCGCAGTCATGACCGTCGGGGGATGGTTTGACGCCGAGGATTTGTACGGTCCATTGAAAACATACGCAACGATCGAAAAGAACAATCCAAAGACAAGCAACATTCTGGTCATGGGACCCTGGTCTCACGGCCAGTGGGCGAGCGGCAATGCCACACACCTCGGAGCTGTCGATTTTGGTTCGAACACGTCTGAGTATTTCCAGAAGAATCTTGAGCTTCCCTTCTTCAATTTTTATCTCAAGGGTAAAGGGACACCGAATTTGCCGGAAGCTTCTGTTTTTCTGACCGGCGCCAACGAGTGGCGTTCGTTTGAATCATGGCCCCCGAAGAATTTTGCAAGTAAAAATCTCTACCTCCGTGAGAATGGCGAACTCTCGTTCGACCCGCCGGGGAATGACGCGCCAGCGTACGATGAATACGTTTCGGACCCGACAAAACCGGTTCCCTTCACAAATCAGACCGTCGTCGGTTTTCCCCGCGAATATATGGTCGAGGACCAGCGCTTTGTTTCGAATCGCCCGGATGTCATGGTCTACCAGACTCCCCCACTCGACCATGACATTACCATCGCAGGCCCTATCGTTCCAAGCTTCGTCGTTTCGACC
>JBGOVN010000269.1:0-3105 GCA_041478155.1 Bacteroidota bacterium
GATTTTCACGCCAAGGATACGATTTGCGGTCAGGTGTCCGGGCGCGACAAGAAGATCCGCGAATTCGGTAAGTCGAACGATATCGTTATTTTTGTTGCGGGTCGTCATAGCTCAAACGGAAAAGTGCTCTACGAAATCGTTAAATCGGAAAACCCTCGTACGTATTTTATCGAGCAGATTTCCGAACTTCAATCCGAATGGTTTGAGAGTGCTGAGACAGTTGGAATTACGGGCGCGACATCGACGCCGCAATGGCTGATGGAAAAAGTGAAGCTGACCATTGAACAACAATTTGCGAGCCGACCGGTAGCGGCATAAGAGTTACACAGTCATCACAAACTAACGAATAATTCACCTAATGCGAGACCACGAACTTTCGCTCGGCGATGCACCGATGACTGGCATCGAAGGGCGACGGCACGTGAGCATCCCGAAATACGGGAAAGCACTTTTGGAGGTTGAATGGCTGGAATAGCGAACTCCGCTCTCACAATGGACGACCAAGGATATTCGGAGAGCGAATATAAAGAACTGACAAAGCTGTACGAAAGTACGATGGTCGCCATCAGCGCCGGAGAAATTGTCAAAGGGCGCATCGTCCGCATTGGCGACTCGCACGTGGTTGTCGATATCGGCTTCAAATCCGAGGGATCGGTGGCGCTGGCGGAGTTTCCGAACATCAAGGATATGAAGGTCGGGGATGAAGTTGAGGTCTTCCTTGAGTCGGTGGAAAATAAGGACGGGCAACTGGTACTCTCGCGCAAACGCGCTGACTTCATGCGGGTGTGGGAACGCGTCGTGAGAGCCCATACGTCCGGCGAGGTGATCAAGGGACGTTGCGTTCGAAGAACCAAAGGAGGGATTGTCGTGGATCTGCTTGGCCTCGATGCATTCCTGCCCGGGTCTCAGATCGACATTCGCCCTGTTCGTGACTTCGATGCCTTTATCGGCAGGGAGATGGATTTCCGCGTGGTGAAAGTCAACCATCCATCCGAGAACGTCGTCGTCAGCCATAAAGTACTCGTTGAAGAGGAGCTCTCGAGCCAGCGAAAAGCGATTCTGGAAAAACTTGAAAAAGGCCAGATTCTTGAGGGCCACGCCAAAGCGATCACGGACTTCGGAGTGTTTGTCGACCTTGGCGGGGTGGATGGCCTCGTCCATATCACCGACTTGTCGTGGGGGCGCGTGAGCCACCCATCAGAAATTGTCAAGCTTGACCAAACAGTCAATGTCGTCGTGCTGGATTTTGATGCCGAGAAAAAGAGAATTTCGCTCGGCATGAAGCAGCTTATGCCGCATCCGTGGGAAAACATCGAAACGAAATATCCCGTCGGAACAAAGGTTATCGGCAAAGTTGTCTCCCTTACGGATTACGGTGCATTCGTCGAAATTGAAAAAGGCATCGAAGGACTCATCCATATTTCAGAGATGAGCTGGACGCAGCATATCAAGCATCCGTCGCAGATGGTCTCCATGGGCCAAATGGTCGACGCGATCATCCTCTCGCTCGATAAGGAAGGGAAAAAGATTTCCCTCGGTATGAAACAACTCGAACCCGATCCATGGACTACGCTGATGCAGAAGTATCCTGTCGGATCGAAGCACACAGGGAGCGTTCGTAACTTGACCAATTTTGGCGTTTTCGTTGAACTCGAAGAGGGTGTCGACGGTCTCGTCCATATCTCCGACCTCTCCTGGACGAAGAAAATCCGTCACCCGGGCGAAGTCGTGAAAAAGGGGGACAAACTCGATGTTGTCATCCTTGGGATCGACATCGAACAACGCCGTATCTCCCTCGGGCACAAACAGATTCAGGATAATCCGTGGGATGCGTTCGAGAATCAATACAAAGCAGGGACAGACGTCGAAGGAAAGATCGTGCGCATTATCGAGAAGGGAATCATCGTCGAGCTTCCGCTCAGCGTCGATGGATTCGTTCCGACGTCCCAGCTCTCGCAGACGCCGATTAAGAACGTCTCCGATTCTTTCAAGCAGGGTGATGCGCTGTGGCTCAGAGTAATCGAGTTCGACAAAGAGAGCAAGAAGATCGTCCTCTCGGCACTCGAGTATCTCCGTGGGAAAGAGCAGAAACTCGTCGACGATTATGTGGCATCTCATAAACTTACACCCATGACGATGAAGGACATCGTAACGACCTCTGTTCCGGCAGCAGAACCAAATCTTTCGGAGACACCGCAACAATCCTGAAGAACGTATTGCGAAGAGTTGTCCTGGAACGATCCGACATAGCCGGACTCGATCTCCCGGGCAACTCTTCTTTGTTTTTCGAGCAACAATGAAGTACCATAGGCGAGAACACATGGCGCGAATGTCGACGCATTTTTTTTTTAGAAACGAATGAAGCGTGTAGCACTCCATACGTTGGGCTGTAAGCTTAATTTTGCGGAAACTGCCGCTCTGGGAAAACAATTTGAGCAGCGCGGCTACGTCCCGGTTGAAATCACGGACACGGCGGATGTCGTCGTTATTAACACATGCAGCGTTACAGAACACGCAGACCGGGAGTGTCGTCAGGTCATTCGACGTGCGATGCGCCATTCCCCGGACGCTTTTGTTGCCGTCGTCGGATGCTACGCACAGCTCCATCCTGAAGGAATAAGCGCGATCGGGGGTGTCGACCTGATTCTCGGCGCGAGTGAGAAATTCAACATCCTTCGGTACATTGACGAACACGAAAAGCGGTCACAACCCACCGTCGTCGTTTCGCCCGTTGGAGAAATCGAATCCATTGCATTTGCCGACTCGGCCGGATTCAGAGACAGGACACGCGTTTTTTTGAAAGTTCAGGACGGATGCGACTATCACTGTTCCTTCTGCACGATCCCGCTCGCACGAGGGGGGAGCAGAAGTGTCGCCGCGAATGAAATTGTAGACCAGGCGCGTGCGATAGCCTCTCAGGGTTACAAGGAAATTGTCCTCACAGGTGTCAATGTGGGAGATTATGGTGCGTCGACGGGGAGTGACCTTCTTTCACTTCTCAAAGATCTGGTCAAGGTTGACGGCATCGAACGAATCCGAATCAGCTCGGTGGAACCCAATCTGCTGAGTGACGAGTTGCTTGAATTCTGGTTTCAGGAAGAAAAA
>JBGOVN010000287.1:0-2961 GCA_041478155.1 Bacteroidota bacterium
ACATGTCACAACACTTTCTCAAATTACACGCTCTTCACTCGTTTTGGCGAACAGACGATTGCATGCAGTGAGAGTATCAGGCGGATTCTTATCGAGAAGTTTGCGAAACCTCGAGGTTCTGTCAGGACAATTTATGTTGGCGCGACTCCATTGCCCTCGCTTTCGCACAGGCGGATACGGCAAGCTCGAGCCGGACTCGGTCTGGACGAAGATGCGCGGGTTATCGCGAGCATTGGACATCTCACACCGGCAAAAGATCGTTCATCTCTTGTTAAAGCAATCGTGCTCGTCAAGCAATTCCTCAGAGCGAAGAAAGCCGTCTGCCTCATCGCGGGGGACGGTCCAGAGCGTGCAAGTATTCTGGAATTGATTCGGCGGAATGATCTCTCAGATATCGTGAAAATTCTTCCCGCGAATACCGATGTAACAATTCTTGCGAATCTCGCAGAGTTTTTTGTTCTCTCGTCAGTTCAAGAAGGCCTGCCGTATGTACTTCTCGAAGCAGCGAGCGTCGGTAAACCGCACATCGCGACGAACGTCGGGGGGATACCCGAGTTTGTAATTCAGAATGAAACCGGCTTGCTCGTGCCCCCACGCTCTCCCCAAGAACTTGCGTCGGCGATCGAGTTCCTCCTTGAGAATGCGAGAGAAACCAGGAGACTCGGCCGGAATGCTCAGCAGAAGTTCAAGAAACAACACGACTACGACCGATTTATCGACGAAACTCTTCAGGTCTATGAAATGGTCTTGAGCGTGAGAGAGGGTGGATGAACTACTTCGTCGAGATGAATTCCTTCGGTTCGAAGATCAAGAATCGTCCTATGAACGATTCTCAATACCTTCTCAAGCGAGTTGGATTTAAACACATTCTGTTCGCGTTCCTCGGCCTGATTGTAGGGGTCGGAACTGCCAGGGCACAAAACCGTTCCGGATCGACGAATCAACTTTATGAATGGGGAACTGTTGGAGCAGTCAATGACGGGGGCGGGCTTTCGATTTCTTTGACGGTCTTCGACCACTACAAAAACTCTTCGCCGACGATGCCAGTGGCTTCGCGAACCGTTCCAACCGTACGGGTTGTTCCGGCACACGGATCATTTCCAAAGTACACTTTCTTTGTTGCGTTGCCCCCCGGAAGTGATATCCGTGTTCGAATCCTAAATTCTCAGTCGACGGCTGTCGGGCCAGAAGCTCCTCTGATAGTTGCCGGATACCAATACGCTGGGGACTCCACGAGCATTTCAACGATCTATCAGACACCCGCTCAAGTTGGCCTCCTGCCGGTGCAGCCTCTCCTCAAGGTTGAGGGCTACGAGTGGTACCGCGGATATAAACTCGCGAGAATCGCGCTCTCGCCCTACCAGCGACAGGGACTCGATCTGCGGTTTTCTTCAAAGATTGACGCGCGGCTGGACTTCGAAGCGGCTTCTGGTTTATCCCGCGCTTTCGGCACAAGGCAAAAGTCTCCCGATCCGCATTTCGACGCAGTACTGAACCGATTGGTGGCGAACGCGGGCGAATTATCATCAATTGCGACGACGAAACTCCTCTTCAGTGATACGACGGGCTCCTGGATTCCAATTGGAAACCCGGCGATCAAGATGGGAGTGAGTGTTGACGGAATCTACAGGGTCACATTTCAGGACCTCCAATCCCTCGTCGTCGGCGCAAGTCAAATTGATCCTACGACGTTCCATCTTTTCAATCGCGGAAAAGAGATTCCGATCTATGTCGCAGGAGAAAACGACAACCAATTCTCGGCAGTGGATTACATCGAGTTTTGCGGACTGCGAAATTACGGTTTGAAGGATTATCGATCGATCCCGTCAGGCAACCAGGAGTACCCCGAATACCTTGATAGGTACACGGACACATCATTCTACTGGCTCACATGGGGCGGGACAAAGGGGTTGAGAATGGATTCTACAAGTCTCGTCCCCGCCTCGACCGACACACTCTCGTGGTACACTGAGAAGGTTCATGTTGAACAGAACACCATGCTTCAGTTTGCCGATGCCAATGATCTCGTCGTTCGTCAGGATCCACGGTGGACGGCCGGCGATATCTGGGGTTGGGATTGGTTATATGCTGGCGGAGTGTTCGACGCCGTGTTTGCTGCAAGCGATATCTACACCGGATTTCCGACTGCGAGAATTTATGCCCGAGGTGCCAGCGTCACGTGGCCCAACGGAACCCCGAGCTATCGAGTTCGATTACGGCTCAATTCCTCCGACACACTTCAGAAAATAGACGATTCAGGACAAACGCCGCAGATCCTTGCGCAAAGCGACGCACCGATTGCGTTCCTGACAAACGGGACCAACATTATACATCTCCACTCTCTTGCAACACCCTCTTCGGTGAACGCCATCTGGTTTGATTGGGCGGAAGCTGAGTATCCGAGAAAGCTGGTTGCAACGGGGGACACGCTGATTTTTGCCTTTCCGTGGTTATTAAGTCCGGGACTGAAGAAAATTTCGATCAGCGGTTTGACAAATTCCAACGTCATTATTTATAAGTTGACCTCCCGGTCTAAACGCGTTACAAACGCCGCCATCGTCGGTCCTTTGCCGTTCAACGTTACGTTTGCCGACACCGTCTCTCCGGGTGACCGCTATATGCTCTGTTCGAACGTGACTCTGCGGTCCCCACAATCCATGAGCTTGAAAAGCTTTGTGAACTTACGCGACCAATCCAGGGGTGCCGACTATATCCTTATTACCTCCAAGCGTTTTCAATCGATCGCAAATTCATACACCACGTTCATGGCCTCGACATACAGCATGCGGACGACGGTCGTCGATGTCGAGAACATTTTCAACGAATTCGGCTACGGGTATCCAACAAGCGAATCGATCCGAGATTTCCTGAAAGCGACAACACAATGGCAGGCACCCATGCCTTCATACATTTTCCTCGTCGGCGATGGGACTTACGATTACAAAAACTATGTGACCAACC
>JBGOVN010000325.1:0-2514 GCA_041478155.1 Bacteroidota bacterium
AGATACCCAACCGGCCTTCCTGACGACGCAATCCCTTTGAGTAGAGCTGCAAGAAATCCGTCTCCACATCCCGTCGTGTCAACTGGCCTAACTCGAAATCCCTTTACGTATCCTGTTGCGAGGTTATTGAGATAGTAGCAACCTTTTCCGGCCAACGTAATAACGACCAACTCCGGTCCGAGCGCTTTGAGCTTCAGGGCTGCCTTTTCGACCGTTCGCCTGCCTGACAAGAAGAATGCTTCGTTCTCATTCAGGCGCAGTATAGTGCTGTTTCTCACCATCTTGAGGTACTGATTCCTTGCTTCCAAGCTTGACTGCCAGAGCGAGAGGCGAATGTTCGGGTCGAAACAGATGTTGCCTCCGTTGTTCTTCACTTCCCGCACAATCCGATATGCTGTCGATCTTGACGGCTCCCGGTACAACAGGAACGATCCGATGTTGACGATTGGAGACTGCGCTATGCGCTTCATGTCGACGACATCTGCTGTAAGTTCCTGGTCTGCCGGATTACGTTCCCAAAACTCAAAGTCACGTTCACCGCTCCGTGAGACCGAAACGAATGCCAGGCGCGTCTTATGACTTTTGTCAAAGACGATTCCCAGCGTGTCGACCTTCGCTTTTGCGAGTTCTCCGATGGCGAACCTCCCGAATGGGTCATCCCCGACTTTACCGACAAACGCAGTTGACACTCCAAGCCGCGCCAGGCCGACTGCAACATTGGCTGGTGCTCCGCCGGCGACCCTGACAAAGCTCGATGCCTGCATCAGTGTGTTTGCCGTTGTCTGCGACACGAGGTCGATGAGCACTTCACCGACACAGGTAACCTGCACTCTCTTTTTCATGCGTTGGGAAGGACTATGCTCTTGATTGCTGTTCCCTTCCGCTGGGACTCTATCGCTTCCTTGACTCCGTCCAGCGGAAATGTACTTATGTCGAATTCACCGACCTTCACGACTCCGGAATTGAGGACTTTCACGGCGCGCCCAAACGTGCGGGGATTAACATACGAACCGATGATGGTCAGTTCTTTGAAATACACTTGACTCGGCTCGACCGGGATTGTTTCTCCCGTCGGGCAAACGCCAAAGAATTCCACCGTGCCGCCGCGACGCACCAATTCCACCGCAAGCTTCGCCGCTGAAATCACTCCCGCACACTCTATCACAACATCCGCTCCAACCCCCGTGAGCTCCTTCACAACATCGATAGGATTCTGTTCAGAAGGGTCTATCGCTTCAGTGGCTCCAAGTTTTTTGGCGATTGACCGTTTGCGCTCCTGAGGTTCGAAGAGGATTGTTCTGCTTGCTCCGGCGTTGCGGACGAGCTGGAGCATGATCAAGCCAATTGTTCCCCCGCCAAGTATGACGACGGTGTCTCCAACTCGGATGTTCGCTTTATCGGCTCCATGAATGACACAGGAAACCGGTTCGATGAACGGCGCTGCCTGAGTTGCAAACTTCTTCGGCAAGGCAAACGCCTGCCCTTCCGGAACGATACAAAATTGCGCAAGTCCTCCGTCTCTGTCGACGCCGAGAGCTTTCAGACTCGAGCAAAGATTCACTTCCCCGCGAAGGCAGAAATAGCACTTCCCGCACGATATATTTGGATCGATTGCAACTCGCTGACCGGGTTTGAACACGCGCGACGAATGTTTGGCATCCTCGACGACACCCATGTATTCATGACCGAGCACCACCGGCGGACTTGAACGCGCAGTCCCGTCGAAAATGTGGACGTCGGTTCCGCAGATACCGCACGCTTCCACTTTCACCAGGAGTTCGCCTTCCCGGAGCCGGCGCAGCTCTCTCGTTACAATCGAAAGATGATGAGGTTTTTTGAAGAGAGCGGCCTTCACGTACGTCAGAATTGAATTATGAGATTTTGCATGGTTTGGGTACCTGTGAACATGATTTTCAAGTTTACTCTTCCATCATCCCGTTGTTGTGTGTCGACAGTCTGAACAGATTTCCGGTCGACCAGGACATATTTCGCCGCCTTCGGTGCGTTGACGGAAACGTTGATGCGATGTCCTTTGAAAGACAAAAGGATAACGCTCAACCGGCCTTTGCTGTAAGAGACGCTTTGAATGATCGCGTTGGCCTTTTCAAGGCACGGTGCATCTGCCTTCCCCGGAACGATGTCGCATGTTTTTGCCTTGCCTCCATCAAGAGGCAGGATTCGTGAAGCCACCCGCTTCCCATCCAAAACCATACATGCCGCGCCGGACGATACTTTCGCTATCACGACGTCCTTCTTCGCACCGAATGAGAATGAGAACCGGACGGTGTCAAGACCCTCGGGTCTCGTACGGGATACTGAAATATTCCATTCATCATCGCAAAACCCGACGAGCCTCGTGATCGTCAGCAGATACAGTCCCCCCGCCCAAAGGAACGAGGGCTTGTCGATCTTTCCGAAATCGGCTGATGAAGGGTCTGAGTAACGGTACTCGTACATTGCGGGCTGTCCCAGGGGACTCGCCGCAACACCGGCAACGGTCATCGTGGACTTTAA
>JBGOVN010000084.1:0-5610 GCA_041478155.1 Bacteroidota bacterium
ATGAACTGGTTCACAAAAGTAAGAACTGGTACCGGCACAACCGAGGTCTATGGGTACCAAATTACCCAGGTTCCGGCCACCGGCATCTGGACCCCAACCTGGCCGCTTCCGGAAACGGCTGACATGAAGTACACCAACGCGTCGTTGAAAACCGCCGGCCTTGATGGACGGCCGATTGGCGATCCGTGGTGGTTTAACGGGACGAATGGAGGAGTGACTGGAGTATCGGAGAAGCCGACGCCAATACCGACGGACTTCACACTGTCCGCGGCGTATCCGAATCCGTTCAACCCGAGCACGAATATCCGGTATACCTTGAACGTTACCGGAGTCACGAGTCTCAAGGTCTACAACGTCCTCGGACAACTGGTGAAAACGGTTGTGAACAATATCAGCCAGCCCGCGGGAGTATACACCGTGAGCGTTGATATGTCGAACACACCAAGCGGCGTCTACATCTATGCTCTTGAACAAGGTGGAAATCGCATTGTTCAGAAGATGGTGCTGCTGAAGTAATCGTTGTCGATTCTTTCATATGGGAGGCGCCATCGAGGCGCCTCCCCTTGTTATTGTTGTACTCACGGTTGGATTCACGAAGTCCCGTCAAGTTGAGAAACGATGTAAGCCCTCATGTCCAGCACGCCTGCCGAAAAATTCGTCTTCGAGGTTCGGTATCCCCAAACGTGAAGCCGTTATTCAAACAGCCCGGCTTCCTGATTGATAGTCCCGAAGTCCTCACACATTCGAAGAAATTGGCTAAACCTTGATGTTGAAGGGTCGGGAAAAAGCTGGAGTTTGTGAAGAGAAGGCGATGACCCATATGAATGTGTGTCGAAGTCCCGTTGTGTCTTGCCTCGTCTTGATATTTGTAATGTCGTCCGCGTCTCCCGCGCAATATCGAGTCATTGGGTACTATCCTATGTGGGCTCGGACAACCTTTCCGGCGTCGTCTGTCCAATACGCATCTCTTACGCACATCAATCACGCCTTCGCATGGCCGAATTCGAACGGAAGCATCACCTCCTATGATTCCGTCGTCGACACGGCTCTCATCAATACGACACATCGGGCCGGCCGCAAGATTCTCCTTTCGTTCGGCGGCGCCGGGGCGACGCAGACGGCCAACTTTGCCATCGTTGCCGCAGATTCAGCGAGGAGAAAAACGTTCAACGATAATCTTGTCTCACGTCTTACGTCGTATCACTACGACGGCGCCGACCTGGACTGGGAAGGACCGGCTAGCCTCGCTGACAAGGCAAACGAGGTGACCCTTGTGAAGGAGATGAGAGCGGCTCTCCGGGCGGCCGACACGACGTTGTTGCTGACGATGGCTATCGGAGCGTCGGGTTGGAGCGGCCAGTGGCGCGACTTCGCGTCATTGAAGATCTACGTCGATTGGTTCAACGCAATGGAATATGATTTTCATGGCAGCTGGAGCTCGATCGCCGGACACAATGCACCACTCTATGTTGGCACGAATCCGCTCAACGACCCTGATTATTTCTCCATCGACGAGAGCATCCTCTATCTGTCCGTAGTGAGGGCAATTCCCAAAGATAAAATTGCGCTCGGATTGCCGTTCTATGGAAAGTTATTTGGTACATCCACTCTCTATTCTTCTTTTACAGGTGAACAGGACCTCGCTTATCGCGATATCAAGATCGCGCTTCAAACCGGGAGTTGGACCTACGTTTGGGATAGCGGATCCCAAGCTCCGTATTACACATCGGCTTCACCGGCGAAACTCATCACTCTGGATGATTCCACTTCAATCGCGCTCAAGTGCCAGTACGTCAAAACCAAGGGACTGTCGGGAGTAATGATCTGGGAAATCAGTCAGGACGTCATCGGTCAGAGCCAGCCGCTCCTGGATGTCGTTGGGGCTCAAATGATGACGCCAACACTCGTCTCAAATCCGCATTCAGAATTTATGCCATCAAGATTTGGTCTGTCGGATAATTATCCCAATCCCTTCAATCCATCGACTACTATCCGGTTCTCGTTACCCTCCGCCGCAATGGTTTCGATTCGGGTCTTCGATGTTTTGGGACGCGAAATCGTAACGATCCTGAACGAGCACAGGGAGGCCGGTACAGGCAGTGTTCGATTCGATGCTTCGAGTTACGCTCTTGTCAGCGGAGTCTACTTCTATCGCATTGATGCCGGGAGTTTCTTGCAAACGAAGAAAATGATCTTGACACGGTAGTATTGTTTGCCTCGCAGGCTGAAGGAATGATGAATGACGAGTAACAACGAATCCAAACCAAGACACCCCGCTCTCTGGGTGCCAACCCTGTACACGGCAGAAGGCCTTCCCTTTGTCGTCGTGAACGTCGTTTCCGTCTTGATGTATAAGAGTCTCGGATTGACCGACGCGCGGATAGCTTTTTTTACGAGCCTCGTAACAATTCCGTGGGCGCTCAAGCCGCTCTGGGGACCGCTTCTTGAAATGTTCAAGACGAAGAAGTACTTCGTCCTTGCGACCCAGTTCCTCGGAGGCATCTCCTTCGGCTTGCTCGCACTCTCGCTCCATCTTCCCGACTACTTCACGTGGACTCTGGTTTTCTTCGGCATCATTGCAATCAACTCGGCGATCCACGATACTGCCGCCGACGGTGTCTATATAAGCGTCCTCTCGGACCAACAACAGGCGCAGTACGTCGGGTGGCAGGGCGCGTTCTACAACGTCGGCAAGGTTCTTTCCCAGGGCGCGTTCGTCTACCTGGCCGGCCGTCTGGAAAAGAGTATGGGAGTCGTGACCGCCTGGACGATCGTCATGTCATGTTTCGGAGCGCTGCTCATTCTGCTGAGCATCTACCACTGGCGCTTTCTGCCGACCGGCGGAAAATCGGGTGAGGTCAAATCCTTCAACGCGACCCTTACGATGTTCTGGGACGTCGTCGCAACCTTCTTCCGTAAAAAATATATTCTCTGGGCTATCCTGTTTCTCGTGTTCTATCGCTTCGCAGAAGGACAGGCTATCAAAATCGTCCCCCTCTTCATGCGCGCGGCACGTGAGCAGGGCGGGCTCGGCCTTTCGACGGAAGACATAGGCGTACTCTACGGATTCTTCCCGCCCCTCGCGTTCATTTTCGGGTCCGTGCTGTCGGGTTACTTCACCGCGAACCGCGGCCTCCGCAAAGCTCTCATCGTCCTGTGCGCATTCTTCAACATTCCGTTTATCGTCTATACGTTTCTTGCGATCGACCAGCCGACGAGTTTTGTCACAATCACCACTCTCGTCGTCTTCGAGTATTTTGGTTATGGCTTTGGATTTGTCGGACTCATCCTGTTCATGATGCAACAGATGGCTCCCGGGAAGTACAAGATGGCTCACTATGCCTTCGCGACTTCGCTCATGCAATTCGGCTTTCTGCTCCCTGCGATGGTCAGCGGCTTTGTCAGCGACTATCTCGGATATAAGAATTTCTTCATCTGGGTGATGGTCGCGACGATTCCGTCGTTTCTCATAACGTGGTTTGTGCCTTTCAGGGATGTCCAGGCCGATGAAGGGGGAACAAAGCGTGTGGGTGAAACGGTGTGAGAAGATCGTTGGACAAATCATGAAAATTACCTTCGGCCTCCTCATCGTCGTGACACTTTGTGGCGCGACGCTCCGCGTACAGGCACAGAAAAAGGACATCATCGGATACTATCCCTCGTGGAAATGGAAACTGGGCAACAACGTCCTTTCTCCTTCCAGAATTCCATACGAGAAGCTGACGGTGATCGCATACGCATTCTTTTATCCGCGGCCAAACGGCGATATCGTCGGCCGGGATACGGTCGGGGATGCGGTGATTCTTCGCGGTGAATGGGATTCGGGAAAGAAGGGAAGTAAGACAGGAGTGGGATTGACGGAGCTCGCCCATCGTCATGGCGTGAAGGTCGTGCTCTCGATAGGCGGGTGGGGAGACTCGGATAATTTTCCGGAAGTCGCGTCATACGAAACCACACGAATACGATTCGCCCACTCGTGTGTTGAACAAATTCGGACCTACGGGTTCGACGGGATCGATATCGATTGGGAATACCCCGGCTACGCCGACCATAAGGGGACACCCGGAGACAAGAAGAATTTCACACGACTTCTGAGAGTGGTCAGAGACAGCCTTTTCGAATACGGGAATCATGTCGGAAAGAGTTACACGCTCACTGCTGCCCTGCCGGGTTTCGAGTCCACACTGGCAAATTACGAAATCGACAGCGTCGCGTCGTTGCTCGACCGATTGAATATCATGACGTACGATTTCGTCGGACCGTGGGATTCGTTGAGCGGCCACAACGCACCGTTGTACGCATCGCGGTCGGATGACAGCCTGCGGAATGTTGACGCTGCCTTCAAGCTCTACACTCAGATTCACTCCGTGCCCGCGGAAAAAGTAAATCTCGGCGTCCCGTTTTACGGTCATGCATTTGCACAATGTACGTCGCTCTATGCTCACTACGCAGGCGGTGACACCGTCCACTTTTCAACGCAGGGAGCCTTCTACTCGAACATTGCGCCTCTCGTCGGTGGAAGCAGAAGAATATGGGATGACCGCGCAAAAGTTCCGTATCTCGTTTTCGATTCGTGGAAGACCCTCGTGTCCTACGATGACGAAGAGTCCGTGGGTTACAAGGCAAGATATGTTCTCGAGAAAAAAGCTGCCGGTCTGATCGTATGGGAGATCACCGGCGACATGATGCCCGACGGGAGGACGCCGCTCCTCGATGTCATTCAGTCGACATTTAAATTGCGGTCGTCGAAATAAAGCTGGCGAGATGAGTACTTAACCGAAGAAGAACAGAAGAAGGCCAAAGGAAGGCCAAAGGAAGGCCATAAGGAAGGATTGAGTCATGCGCTACGGATATTTTGATGATGAACATCGGGAGTATGTCGTCGACCGTCCTGATGTTCCGGTTTCGTGGACCAACTATCTCGGTGTGAAGGATCTCTGCACTGTCATTTCACATAACGCAGGAGGATACTCGTTCTACAAAACAGCGGAACATCACCGTATAACGCGGTTTCGGCAAAACGGCGTGCCGCTGGACCGGCCCGGCCACTACGTCTACATTCGCGACGACGAAACGGGAGAGTACTGGTCAATTTCGTGGCAGCCGGTGGGGAAGGACTTGAAGAAGGCGAAGTACGAATGCCGTCACGGGCTTTCGTATTCGAAGTTCAGTGCAGACTATCAGGGCATCCTTGCAGAACAACTCCTGTTCATCCCTGTCGATGACGATGTCGAATTGTGGGATGTGAAGATCAAGAACACGAGCGGGAAGCAGCGGAAACTCTCTATTTTTACTTACTGCGAGTTTTCTTACCACCACATTGAAATCGATAATCAAAATCTCCAGATGTCGCTCTATGCGAGCGGGTCGAGCTATGCGGACGGGATCATCGAGTACGATTTTTTCTACGAGCCCTGGACATATCATTACTTTGCCGCAAACGTGCAACCGGATTCGTATGACTGCGTTCGCGAAAAATTCATTGGAAACTACCGTACAGAATCAAACCCCGCTGCAGTTGAGCGTGGGGCTTGCGACAATTCCTCGGAACTCGGGGGAAACCATTGCGGGTCGCTGCATAAAAAGCTCACCCTGAAAGCAGGAGAAGAA
>JBGOVN010000026.1:0-8905 GCA_041478155.1 Bacteroidota bacterium
ACTGGATCGCCTGCCAGATTGATTCCTTCCCAAAAGCTTCTCCCGCATGAACGGTAATATTAAAATTTTCCCTTTGGATGTAGTGGAAGGCATCGACATGTTTCTTCGGCGGGTATCCTCCCTCCTCCCCTGCAAGGTCAAACCCCACAACGCCTTG
Organism: Bacteroidota bacterium; assembly: GCA_041478155.1. Taxonomy (GTDB): domain Bacteria; phylum Bacteroidota; class Ignavibacteria; order UBA10030; family UBA10030; genus JBGOVN01. The sequence goes on from JBGOVN010000026.1 coordinate 158, forward strand.
ATTCCGAAAATCGACGGCCAGTTCGGCGATCTCTTCCGATATCGCCGGTTTCATGTGTCTCATCGCGCAGAGAATCAATCCGTACTGTACCCCAAACTGTTTCTTTCCTCGCTCCAATCCCTTAAGGACGGATCGGACGATAGTCTCAAGATGGAGTTTTTTTTGGGTGTGGAAGACGGGAGCAAAACGGGTTTCGAAATAGACGACGCCGTCGTTCTTCATGTCTTCCACAGTTTCAAACGCAATACGCTCGAGTGCCTCCTCGGTTTGCATCACACCGCAGGTATGCTCGAACCCTTCGAGAAACAGCGGTAGGCTGCCTCTCTGCGCTCCGCGCTGAAACCAGTGCGCCAGTTCAACTGCATCCGTCGTGGGAAGCCTCGTGTAGTGTTGATCGCGGGCGAGCTCGATCACTGTCCGCGGACGGAGGCCGCCGTCGAGATGGTCGTGGAGAAGTACTTTCGGCAGCGAGCGAAGCAAGTCTTTTTTGAGTTTCATTTTTTGTTCGGAAATGTGAGCGTGATGGACACGAGACAGGAATCTTACGCCAGCGTTCCGATTTTTTGTTCGACTGATCTTGTAACACTACCGTCGACGACGAGTCCGAGCGCGGTCTGCACGTCGTCGTACAACACCCGGTCATTGTCAAGGTGGTGAATGTGTTTCCGGACGCAGCGATACGCCGCTTCCGTCCCCTCACCTGCCTTCATCGGTGACTCTGAATTCATCAGTCTCGTGAAATCCAATCCCTGGCATGCACAAAGAAGTTCGATCGAGAGGACTGTTTGAACATTCTTTAACACTCTCCAAGCCTTTTGAGCACTGATGGACCCCATGCTGTTGTGGTCTTCCTGATTGGCGGAGGTTGGTATCGAATCGACGCTTGCAGGATGACAGAGCACTTTGTTTTCGGAGACGAGGGAGGCTGCGGTGTACTGCGCGATCATCATCCCGGAATTTAATCCTCCCTCGGCTGTTAAAAACCTCGGCAGTCCGCTCAGAGAGCCGTTGACAAGTCGTTCAACGCGTCGCTCTGAGATGTTTGCAAGTTCGGAAAGCGCGATTGCGAGAAAATCCATCGCGAGCGCAATCGGTTGGCCGTGAAAATTTCCGCCTTCGAGATGAATTCCTTCGCGCGAGAAGATAAGAGGGTTATCGTTTGCAGAGTTGATTTCAACAGAAGCTGTATTGTATGCATAGTCAATCGCATCCCGAGAAGCCCCATGGACCTGCGGAATGCAGCGCATCGAGTACGCATCTTGCACGCGGGTATCGTTGTACCGATGTGATTCCCGAATCTCACTTCCTTTCATCAATCGTCTTAGGTTTCTCGCGGCGGCGATTTGTCCCTTGTAAGGTCGGAGTTTCTGGATTCGTTCATCGAACGGCGTGTCGCTTCCTCGCAGGGCTTCGACACTGATGCCTGCGGCGATATCCGCGAGCTTGGACAAGTTTCGGGCATGGTATACTGCCAGAGCGGCGTAAGCGGTCATCATCTGGGTGCCGTTGATCAGCGCCAATCCCTCCTTGGCAGCGAGTTTCACAGGCCGGAGCCGATGTCTCTTGAGTTCGCTCGATGCATCAATGCTGTTGTCTCGAGCGGGCTTCGCACCCCATTTTTTGAAGACTCTTCCCTGTCCCATCATAGCAAGGACGAGATGGGCAAGCTGAACGAGGTCGCCGCTTGCACCGACAGATCCTTGTGATGGAATCACGGGGATGATGCTCTCATTCAGCATGCTCACGAGCAGTTCGACCGTCTTCAGTCGAATACCTGAGTATCCTTTCGCAAGGGCATTGATTCGAAGGGCCATCATCGCCCGGACAATCTCCGGAGGGAGGTGATCTCCCGCTCCCACGGCGTGGCTCATAATAAGATTGTCCTGCAGCTTGCTGAGGTTTTCCGGACTTATTGTGACGTTTGCAAATTCTCCGAAACCTGTGGTGACTCCGTACACTGTTTCCCGCGTCTTAAGCCACCCGTCCACGACAGCTCGAGAACGCTGAATCTCTGCTTTCGTTCGCGGTGAAAGCCGAACCTGTTTATTGCGATAAGCGATTTCAGCCACCTGCGGGATGGAAAGTGTCTGTCCGTCGAGGAACATTGAACTCATCAGGGATTTGAAGGATTAAGAAGGAATGATTATGCAATGTAGCAGAGCATGGTATGAAATTCAATGTATATGTAAGAAGGTAAAACTCAGAATCTCAGAATCTCAGAATCTCATTGACTTTTCAGTCGAATCTGGTTATAATTTTCAGGCAATCAGGGGGCTTCATGAATTCTCTGCATTGTGTTGTAATTTCTTCCTGATCACCCCCCAATTGTCACTGTAATTGTCGTTTCGACGAACCGTCGAGTTCCGTTCTCACAACCTACTATGGACCAAGAGAAAACCACTATACTCATCGCGGACGACGAAGATCCGCTTCGCACGACTATCGGCGCCTGGCTCGGTGATGAGGGGTTTGCCGTCCAGGAGGCGGTGGATGGCCTCGATGCCATAAAGAAGGTTCAGTCGAGCGATTTTGACATTGCGATACTCGATATCAAGATGCCGGGTGCAAACGGGTTGGAAGTTCTCCGCTATATCAAGAAGAACTCCCCTCAAACCGAGGTGGTCATGGTCACGGGGATGAGCGATGTGAGCATGGCGGTCGAGGCTATGAAGTTGGGCGCGAGAGAGTATCTGACGAAGCCGATCGACATGGATCAACTCGTCCCTGCACTCCGTTCGCTCCTCAGAACACGCGACGCCGAAGATAGGATCCGAAGGCTCCAGGCTGAACACACCTCGCGGCTTCTGTACGACCTCCACAACCCTATTGCCGGGCTCAAACAGAGCATCGGCTATTTACTCAAGGGGATGGCGGGCTCCCTCGGAGACCACCAGAAAGAGTTGCTCGGCTACATGACCTCGTCGATCGATAAAGTCGTTGCGTTGCTCACGGATATGATGGATCTGACCAAGCTCGAGGGAGGCCGGGTTCGTCTCAATAAAGGGATAGGCAGCGTCTCTGGAACTGTCAACAACGTTTCCCAGGAATTTCGAGTGCCGATTCAGTCGAATAAGATCACCCTGGACGTTTCTGCAGATCCCGAGCTTCCAACGCTCGAATACGATTCGCAAAAGATTGAACAAGTTCTTCAAAATTTTTTCAGTAATGCCGTTAAGTACACGCCGGCCCAGGGGGCGATCGTTGTTCAGGTTCGCAAGGTTGCGCTCGTCATCGAGGAAGGCCAACAACCGGCCGAGCATGTCATGGTGTCCGTCTTCAACAGCGGAGCTGGCATTCCTAAGGACCAGCTTTCGTTGATTTTCGACCGCTATCGTGACCTCATCGCCGGCACTCCGGAAACGAAAAACCGTTCGACGGGGTTGGGATTGATTATTTGCCAGCGCATCATCGAAGCACACAACGGAAAAATCTGGGTCGAATCGGAACCCGGCAAAGGGGCAACATTCTACTTCGCCCTGCCGGTGCGCTGACAACGCGAGTAAGCACCGCTCTATGACAAACGATTCAATTTCTGTACTCGTCGCCGACGACGAAGAATCGTTCCTCTCCGTCCTACGAACCGCGCTCTCCACCGAGGGCTACAGGGTGGAAACAGCCGCCGACGGAGTCGCCGCCATCAATACCCTTCAATCAAAATCCTTCGACCTCGTTCTCCTGGATGTCAAGATGCCTCGTGTGGACGGCATTGAAGTCCTCAGGTTCATCCGAGATCATTACCTCGACACGCAGGTCATCATGCTGACAGGAGTGAACGACCTCCGCATTGCAGTCGAATGCATGCAGATGGGTGCATACAGTTACCTCGCCAAGCCGTATTCCACAGTCGAACTCTTGACGGTCATCGATCGGGCGTTGGAACGGAAACGCCTCTCTCTTGAGAACAAGGCTCTCAAGTCAAACCTCGCACGGCTCGCACTCTCCACAAGCATCATCGGCACGAGTAAACCGATCATCGAGCTCCTGCAAATTGCCGCAAAAGTCGCGCCGACAGACTCGACCGTGTTGATCCAGGGAGCCAGCGGCACGGGCAAGGAACTGATTGCCGATTTCTTGCACCGCAACAGCCTTCGGAAGGACATGCAATTTGTTGCCCTCAATTGTGCGTCGATACCGGAAACCCTCATCGAGAGTGAACTCTTCGGTCATGAAAAGGGGGCGTTCACCGATGCGATAGCCACAAAACAGGGTTTGGTGGAAATTGCCAACGGAGGGACACTCTTCCTCGACGAGATTGGCGAACTCAGTTTGATGATGCAGCCGAAACTTTTGCGCTTCCTTCAGACCGGGGAATACAGGCGGGTGGGAGGAAACAGGAATCTCAAGGCGGACGTGCGTGTCATTTCTGCAACGAACAAAGACATACGGGAGGAGGTGGCAGAGGGGAAATTCCGGGAGGACCTTCTCTATCGGATTAATGTCATCACGCTTCAGCTGCCGTCCCTTCGGGAGAGGAAGGATGATATCCCAATCCTTGTCGAACATTTTTTGAAGAGTCGGATTCGTTCAAAGGAACCTACTCTCATCGAACCGAGGGCGCAGGAGCTTCTTATCAAGTATGATTGGCCGGGGAACATTCGTGAGCTCGAAAATGTCATCGAACGCGCCGGCATATTGTGTCAAGACCATGTAATTCGTATCGAGGACATCGCCCTGCCGATCAGTGCGCGACCGATTTACGACCGAGCGGGAGGACTGCCGGCAGACTCGCCACTGGGAAAGGCGGTGTCCATACGCGATATTGAAAAGATACACATCGATGGAGTTCTCAGTACGGTCGACTGGAACAAGAATACCGCCGCGAAGATTCTTGGCATCAGCCTGAAAGCTCTGTACACCAAGATCCAACAGTACGGCCTCACAAAGAGTTAGCGGTATCCGTCAGCCTCATCTGTCCTCATGTCGCTCTCGATTCAATCACGTTGAACATGCATCTGTATCTTCTTCGACACGGCGATGCAGTTGAGAACCGTTCCTTGCACGACAGCGAACGACCTCTTTCGGATCTCGGACTCAGACAGGCTGATGCCATAGCGAGATTCTTTAAGAGTTTCCGCATCACGCCCGACCTCGTTCTTTGTAGTCCTCTTGTACGTGCAAGGCAGATGGCTAAACCGTGCACGGACGCGGTCAACGTCAGGACTGCCGACACTTCCGAGTATCTCTCACCTGGCTCGGATCCTCGCCAGCTGGTTGAAGATCTGAATAAACGAAAATTTACGTCGGCACTCCTCGTCGGCCACGAGCCAACGTTAAGCTCTTTTGTCTCTCTGCTCGTGTCGGGAGACGAACATGCCAGGATAGAGTTTAAGAAGGCCACGCTGGCCTTACTCGAGACAGTACCACCGATCAAACAAGGACGAGGTCTCTTGAAATGGCTGGTCCCGATTGACCAAATCCTGCAATAGAACGTAACAAACACAAGATCCAAACGAGCACATTCCCCAACACATCCCCCAACACTTTCCAATGAAGAAGAAGCAACATCCGACGGTGCGCGCTCCCCGCGGGACGCGACTTTCTTGCAAGGGTTGGATTCAAGAGGCGGCGCTACGAATGCTGATGAACAACCTCGACCCGGAAGTTGCGGAGAGACCGCAAGATTTGATCGTGTACGGGGGAACAGGAAAAGCGGCACGAAACTGGGAATGCTTCGATGTGATCGTCGAGAGCCTGAGATCGCTGGAGAATGACGAAACGTTACTCGTTCAGTCCGGCAAGCCGGTCGGTGTTTTCAAGACTCATACAGAGGCACCGCGTGTTCTTATCAGTAATGGCATGCTGGTCCCAAAATGGGCGACGTGGGATGAATTCCGACGGCTCGAAGGGCTTGGACTCACGATGTACGGCCAGATGACCGCGGGAAGTTGGATCTATATCGGCACACAAGGAATTCTTCAAGGAACCTACGAGACGTTTGCAGCCTGCGCTAAGAAATACTTTCACGGAACGTTAAGCGGCAGATTCCTGCTCTCCGCAGGATTGGGAGGGATGGGAGGCGCCCAGCCGCTTGCTGCCACAATGAACGGTGCGGCGTGCCTCGTTGTTGAAGTGGACCCGGACCGGATCAAGAAACGAATCAGGACGAGATATCTCGATACGATGACTGACGACCTCGAGGATGCGCTTACCCAAGTCCGGGCTGCCAAGGAAAAGAAGCTCCCGCTCTCCGTCGGACTCCTGGGCAACGCGGCAGAGATCATTCCGAGAATTGCCGAAGGAAAATTCCTGCCGGACGTTGTCACAGACCAGACCTCAGCACACGATACGCTGAACGGTTACGTGCCCGCGGGGATTCCTTATGCGGAAGCGCTCAAACTTCGAAAGCACAACCCGAAAAAATATGTTGCAATGGCTCAGGCATCCATTGCCGAGCACGTCAGGGCTCTGCTCAAACTTCGTGCGAGGGGCGCGGAGGTGTTCGACTACGGTAATAATATTCGGGGAGAAGCGCTGGCCCAGGGGGTGAGGAAAGCGTTCAGCATTCCCGGATTCGTGCCGGAGTACATACGCCCTCTGTTCTGCGACGGAAAGGGTCCCTTTCGGTGGGCTGCCCTCTCCGGTGATCCCGAGGACATCTATCGCACGGACCGCGCAGTTATGGAGATGTTTCCGGAGAACAAGCAGCTTTGCAACTGGATCTCAAGAGCACAGGAAGAGGTCGCGTTCCAGGGTCTGCCCGCCCGCATCTGCTGGCTTGGATACGGCGAACGGGCAAGGATGGGAAAGGTGTTCAACGACCTCGTCGCGCAGGGAGAGGTGAAGGCCCCCATTGTGATCGGCCGGGACCATCTGGACTGCGGCAGCGTCGCATCGCCGAACCGGGAGACGGAAAAAATGCTGGATGGAAGCGACGCGATTGCCGATTGGCCGATCTTGAACGCGATGATGAACACACTCGGAGGGGCGAGCTGGGTGAGCGTCCATCACGGCGGGGGTGTCGGAATCGGAAATTCGATTCATGCCGGCATGGTCATCGTCTGCGACGGAACGAAAGAGGCGGAAGCCAGATTGGAGCGGGTGCTCACGTACGACCCTGGCATGGGCATCCTACGACATGCTGATGCCGGATATAAGCGCGCGGTCGACAATGCCAGGAAATGGAACGTGAGGATTCCCATGCTACCGCCGTGAGACCATCTAATCCGAAGCCAATCTGAAACCAATCTGAAACCAATCTGAAGCCAATTTGAAAAATGAGTTCTCGCCGATGAAGTCAATCGCACAGAATACATGAGATTCTTGATTTTCGGCACAGGCGGAGTCGGCGGATTCTTCGGCGCTATGCTTGCACATGCCGGTGAAGATGTTTGGTTCCTCGCGCGGGGCAAACAACTCGAGGCGATGAAACGTACCGGAATCTCGGTCAAGTCGACGTTCGGCAACATCACGATCCCTCCCGGCAAGATGACCGATCGCATCAAAGATGTCGATAGAGCTGACATCATTTTCTTCTGTGTCAAGTCCTACGATACTGAAGCTGCATCCGCAAGCCTCGAGCCGGTGCTGTCTGAGCGAAGCCTCATCGTGAGTCTGCAAAATGGAATTGAAAACGAAGCAAAGATACAGAAAATCATCAGGAAAGGATTGGTGTACGGTGGTGTTGCCAACGTCTCCTCGCGCGTGACAGCGCCGGGTGAAATAACAGAATCCGGGGGAGTTCAGAGGATTGTCTTCGGTCCGATGAGCGGAAAACCCGATGATCGCGGAATTGACCTTCGAGAACGATGCACAAAGGCTGGCATCAATGCAATTCTTTCAGATGATATAAGGAAGGAACTGTGGAGGAAATTCATCTTCATCACTTCACTCGGGTCTTTTACTGCCGTGTCACGTTTAACACAAGGAGAGATCATCGCATCTCCAGAGGCCCTGGAGCTGGTATTGAGTGCAATGAGAGAAGCAGAATCCGTGGCCAGGGCGAGCGGTGCCAATCTCGAGCCGTTCGAGCGGGAGAAGATTGTCGAATCGTTCCGGCGTTTCAACGAAAACACGCGTTCGTCGATGTACTTTGACCTCGTGAACGAGAAACCTCTCGAGATTGAAGCGTTGAATGGCACTCTCATCCGGATTGCCGAACAACACAATATTCCTGTCCCCATTCACCGAACAATCCATGCAGCTCTCCTTCCCCATCACCTCAAATATATCAAACTCCGGCAGGTTAACCCCTCGTCCTCACTCACAACATAGTTTGCATGAAGTCAGACTCACGTCGGTTAAATGCCGGGCTCTGTGAACGGTGCACGCACTCGCGGATAACCGCAAACGCCCGCGGCAGCACGTTCACAATGTGTGAACTTTCCAAGACTGACCCCCAGTTTCCAAAATATCCTAAGCTTCCAGTTCTTGCGTGCGCTGGATTCCGGGCAAACGACGAGTCCAAGCAGAACGCCGGACCTCCGAAGTCTTGATTCTACACCATTATCTTCGTTTCTTTTTTCGTCAGGAATTTGCGCTGAACTTCATTGGTCGTCGAAGAAAACAGATATCGCGAGCTTATTAGCAGGGAAGCTCAACATTGGGGAAGCGTCAAACCTGACCCGCACAATCCCCAACTCTGGGATGATGAGGATCTATTCGAGGTATTCTTCGGACAAGAGTACCGCCGTCTTATCGAACGGGTTGCCGCTAGCGGACCGAAGATTCTTGAGATCGGCTGCGGCGAAGGGAATCTGGCCGTGACACTTGCGAAACGCGATCTAAACGTTACAGGAATCGACCTCAGCG
>JBGOVN010000124.1:0-4857 GCA_041478155.1 Bacteroidota bacterium
GCAGGAACGCAAGCTCGATCAGGAAGGATATCCCGACGATGTCCGCATTGAGCTTTTCGACAAGCTTTGTCGCGGCCTCCATTGTGCCCCCGGTCGCCAGGAGGTCATCGTGGAGCAAAATCCGTTCCCCACGTTCGATCGCATCTGTATGAATCTCAACCGAATCCGTTCCGTATTCCAGGGAATATGACTCCCGGATCACCGTTGATGGAAGTTTCCCTTTCTTACGAATCGGAACGAACCCAGCCCCCAGCTTGAGTGCCAGTGCGGAGCCTAGGATAAACCCTCTTGATTCAATACACACGACCTTGGAAATTCGTGAACTCTTGTAATGTTCCGCCAATATCTCAACCGCCTCTTGAAACGCCGCACGATCCTTCAGCAGCGTGGTGATGTCGCGAAAAACGATTCCCTTTTTTGGAAAATCAGGAATGTTGCGGACTGCAGAGGCGAGGTTATGGTGGGGAATTTTTTTTTCCGACCCTACCATTTCACCGGCTCCTTCTTGAGGAAGGCTTCTATTCCCTTCTTGCAGTCATCAGTCATTCGTGTCAGCGCGTTGAGGTTTGCGGCATAGTCCAAAGCGTCATTCGTTGACATTCCGTGGACTCGGGCCATAAGTTCCTTGACAAGGCCCATCGACGACCCGCTGTTCTTCGCGATGAGCTCCTGCGCAAGTTGTTTGCCGTATTCCTCTAACTCCATCGCCGGCACGACATAGTTGACCAGGCCTATTCGCATTGCCTCCTCAGCACTGATCGTATTCCCCCGCAGCGTCAGTTCTCGCGCGCGCGCCTCTCCGACTCTCCTGATGAGAAATACCATGACGATCGCAGGAATGAATCCAATCCTTACCTCTGTGTAGCCAAATCGGGCTGTTTCTCGAGCAGCGACCACGAAGTCGCACACGGTCGCCAATCCGCAACCTCCGGCCAAAGCATTACCGTGGACCAGGGCGACAACAGGCTTGCGATGGGTGTACACCTGGAGGAACAACTTCATCAGGACCGTGGAATCCTCCTGATTCTGGTTGAAATCGAATTTCGCCATCCGCTGGAGGTACTCAAGGTCGGCCCCTGAGCAGAAGGAATCTCCTTCCCCTCTGAGAATGATAACCTTGACGGATGAATCCTTTTGGGCAGCGGTGAATGCCGCAGAGAGTTCCGACACCATAGTGTCGTCGAGGGCGTTGTGCTTTTCGGCACGGCTGAGCGTGACGTTGGCAATTCTTTGCTCGACCGAGTATTTAATGCGCGTAAAATCCAAAGAATCCTGATGAATGATGGGGAGAAAAAGTAGCAAGAAGGACTCAGAAAAGCAAGGTAACTCGCCGAAACGAAGAATCCCGACCGGAGTCGGGATTCTTCGAACGATTGTTGCAGCTACTTTCTACGCGTCGTAATACAACATGAATTCATACGGGTGTGGTCGGAGCGCCATCGGCTCAACTTCCTTTGTAATCTTGTAATCGATCCAGTTCTCAATCAAATCCTCCGTAAACACATCGCCGCGGAGAAGGAACTCATGATCGTTCTTGAGATTCTCCAGCGCTTCGGAGAGTGAACCGGGTGCAGAAGGCACATCGCGAAGCTGCTCGGGCGTCATGTCGTAGATGTCTTTATCGAGGGGCTTGCCCGGGTCGATCTTGTTGATGACTCCGTCCAACCCTGCCATGAGCATTGCCGAAAATCCGAGGTACGGATTGCACGTTGGGTCTGGACAACGAAACTCGACGCGTTTCGCTTTTGGGTTTGAGGAGTACATCGGAATACGGACCGAGGCGGACCGATTGCGCTGGGAGTATGCAAGGTTAACGGGAGCTTCGTACCCGGGCACAAGTCTCTTGTAAGAATTGGTCGTCGGATTAGTGATGGCGCAAAGGGCCGGGGCATGTTTCAGCAAGCCGCCGATGTAGTACATTGCCAGCTCGCTCAATCCGGCGTATCCGGTACCGGAGAATAACGCTTTTCCCCCCTTCCACAAGCTCTGGTGGACGTGCATCCCGGAACCGTTATCGCCGAAGATCGGCTTCGGCATGAATGTTACAGTCTTCCCATGTTTCTTTGCGACGTTCTTTGTGATGTATTTGTAGGCGAGGTAATTGTCTGCCATCCGCGTGAGCGTGTCACGGCGCATGTCGATTTCGGTTTGACCGGCGGTTGCGACCTCGTGGTGATGGACTTCAACGGCAATCCCGGCTGCCTCGAGCGTGAGCACCATGTCGGAGCGAATATCCTGGAGGCTGTCGATTGGAGCAGTAGGAAAATATCCTTCCTTAAATCGCGGCTTGTGACCGAGATTCGGTTTTCCATTCGTGCCGCTGTTCCAAAATCCCTCTTCTGAATCAAGGTAGTAGTATCCGAATTCGTGAGATTGATCGAACCGTACGTTGTCGAGAATGAAGAATTCCGGTTCTGGGCCGAACAACGACGTGTCGGCGATTCCCGTCGATTGAAGATAGGATTCTGCCTTTTTTGCAACATAGCGGGGGTCGCGAGAGTAGCTTTCGTGCGTAATGGGGTCTGCAATATCACAGATGATGCTCAGCGTAGGCACAGCGGTGAACGGGTCGATGAAGGTGGCTTCAGGATCGGGAAAAAGCAACATATCGCTTTCGTGAATCTTTTGAAACCCACGGATGCTGGATCCATCGAATCCGATTCCCTCCTCAAAAATGTCCGCTTTGAACTCGGTCGCAGTAACAGAGAAATGCTGCCACTGGCCAATCATGTCAGTAAACTTCAGGTCGATCACCTTGATGCCTTTGTCCTTGATCGTCTTCATCACCTTCCCGACGCCCGACGCCGGCTTGGTCTTTGTGGCCATAAGCTTCCTCCTTGAATAGGGTGAAAGATTTATCTGTGATTTGAAAGTTTAATTCGTAGGCTCTCTTTTTGAGTCGAAAGAACCAGGCTGGTGGTTGTTTTCGCCACTCCACTCCACGATTGTATCTTCCCGAGCAGTTTTTCGAGAAACGCCGCATTTTCGGTGCGAACCTTTAACAGATGAGTTCCATCTCCCGTGATTGCATGACACTCGAGAATATCGTCGGTGGCGGATGCATGGTCGACAAACGAACTGAAATGCTTTGAGGAATCCACCGTCACGACGACAAACGCCGTAATGTCCTTCCCAAGCAGTTTATGGTCGAGTTTGGCAAAGTAGCCCTGGATGGTGCCATTCTCTTCAAGCTTGCGCAAGCGGTCGCTCACCGCGGGGAGCGACAGACCGACCTTTTCCGCAAGCTCGCTCCGTTTCGTACGTCCCTCCTTCTGCAGTAGCTCTAGAATGGTGGTGTCAATATCGTCGAGGGGTGTCAAGGAGATTTGAGGACTTGAATGATGGCTGGTTTTTCTAGACCTTAATTACTAAGGTAATTCATATAAAGCGCCTTCAATATACTCTGAAAAAACATTTCTGTCAAGCATTTTATAAATAAAAAAGCCGCAAGATCCTTACTCAGATTCCTGCGGTACGGAGATTCGTTCGTGGTCGTTAGTCGGCGAATTTGTCCTTCGAGTACTTCACTGAACCCTCGTACACCGTCATCTGAACTTCGAAATCGTTGTTCAAAACCACGAGGTCGGCATCTTTCCCCACCGCAATGATTCCCTTATGATGTTCCAGACCAAGGACCTTCGCACCGTTCAGCGATGCCATTCGAACTGCGTCCGTCAGCGGCACATCGACCAGTCTCACCATATTCCTTACGGCCTGTTCCATCGTGAGGGTGCTTCCGGCAAGCGTTTGGTCGGCGAGGTACGCCTTCTTGCCTTTCACAAAGATCTTCTGGTCCATGAATGTGTACTCACCGTCCGGCATGCCCGATGCACGGATTGCGTCCGTGATAAGGAGGATTCCTCCCGACCCTTTAACATTATAGATGAGCCTCATAACAGCAGGATGGACGTGAATTCCGTCCGCGATAAGTTCCACTTTCAACTCATTGTGGAGAAGCGCAGCAACGGCGACCCCGGGTTCCCGATGATGAAAAGGACTCATCGCGTTGAACATGTGCGTCACGTGTGCGGCTCCGTTATCGATTGCGTACAACACTTCCTGATACGTGGCGGCAGAGTGTCCGATGGACAGGACGACGTCGTTCTTGGCGGCCTCCCGCATAACCTCGTCCACTCCCGGAAGCTCCGGAGCGATCGTCATAAGCCGAATGTAGCCCTTGCTGGCGTTGTAGAGCTTCTGCCATCCCTTGACACTCGGTTTCCACAGGTAGTCTGCCTTCATTGCTCCGTGCAATTCCTGGTTGATGAACGGCCCCTCGAGGTGAATCCCCCACACATTCCGAGTCCCCCGGGAGCTTTCACAGAACTCAGCGATGCGTGCAACGTCGGCCACCATCTCGCGTTCTGGTTTGCTGTAGAGAGCGGCAAGCATGCCGGTCGTGCCGTGCTTAAAAAAGAATTGAGAAATATTTTCGACGGCCTCAAGGCTCATATCAGCAAATCCAAACCCGCCTCCCCCGTGCACGAGGACATCGATGAAGCCGGGCGTGAGCATCATGCCGTCAAAGTCGAACACCTTCATGCCGCGCGGCACGGTGACATCATCCGCATAACCGATCGCGGAAATTTTCTTTCCCTCCACGATCACCGTCCCCCGTTCGACGACGCGAAACGGCGTGATGATCTGTATGTTCTTGATCGCAAAACTCATTGCCGTAAGGCCCAGTTTTTATTCAATTCTTTAGCTCCTCACCGCCAGAGCGCGAGCCAGAACGAGAGAATGAGCGGACGGTTAACCCCGCGCTGGATTTACGCAACGCCTCGATCGCCCCGGGAATACTCGGCTGATGGAACACAGATGTCCCTGCCACCAGGACGTTCGCTCCTGCTTCAACCA
>JBGOVN010000193.1:0-3894 GCA_041478155.1 Bacteroidota bacterium
ATGGCGAGCGAATCAACCCGGATGCATTCACTAAAATATGCCCATTCCAATTTTCGAATAGCCCAGCCCTGCAAACAAGGATGAAACACTACCAGTTGTTTATCGACGGAGAATTTGTCGATTCCACATCGGGCAAGACTTTTGATTCGATCAACCCGTTCAATCAGGATGTCGTCGCTCGCGTCGCCCGGGCAAACGCCGATGACGCCAGGAAGGCAATCGCCGCCGCACGCCGCGCCTTCGATGAAGGACCCTGGCCGCGGATGGCAGGAACCGAGCGCGGCTCGGCCATCAAGGCAGTCGTCGATAAGATTAACGAACGACAGAAGGAACTTGTCGCCCTGGAAGTCGCAGATTCCGGTTCTACGATACGCAAAGCCAAAGAGGATATTTATCTTTCGGCACGGAATCTCAATTACTTCGCCAAGATGGCGTCGGTCGACATGACAGAGAATATCGAAGGCTTGAGCAAGCCCGGCGTCAGTCAGAATATTGTTGTTCGAGAGCCAGTCGGAGTTGTGGGTGCAATCATCCCTTGGAATTTTCCTCTGAAGATGGCGATCTGGAAATTGGGTCCGGCGCTTGCCGCGGGAAATACCATCGTGCTGAAACCATCCGAATTGACTCCTTGCACGGCAATGGAGCTTGCAGCTATCGTCAAGGAGGCAGGCATCCCACATGGAGTGGTCAATATCATTCCGGGGTTCGGGGACGACGCGGGCGAGGAGCTCGTGAAAAATCCATTGGTCGATAAAGTGGCCTTTACCGGCTCCACTGCCGTCGGAAAGAGAATCATGGCGTTAGCTTCGCAGAATCTCAAGAAACTGACACTTGAGTGCGGAGGAAAATCGGCGAACATAGTCCTGGATGACGCCGACCTCGACCTCGCCGTCGACGGAACGATGTACGCAATCTTCTACCATCAGGGACAATGCTGCGAAGCGGGGACGCGGCTGTTTCTTCCCGAAAAGTTATTTTCTGAATTCATGGATCGGCTTATCGCGAAAACAAAGAGATTAAAGCTCGGCGACCCATCCGATGTGGCAACCGATATCGGTCCTTCGATCTCGAAGAAACAGCAGGACCGGGTTCTGGGGTATATTGAAAAAGGAAAACAGGAAGGAGCCACGGCAGTCGTCGGAGGCGGAAAGCCGGGCGCGCCCGAGCTGTCGAAAGGATTTTTTGTAGAACCGACGATTTTTACGAACGTGGAAAACACCATGACGATCGCACGCGAGGAAATATTCGGGCCCGTCCTTTCCGTTATCCGCTACCGTACAGAAGACGAAGCCGTCGCGATGGCAAACGATTCTGTGTACGGGCTTGGCGGAGGTGTATGGTCGAAGGACAAGGAGCGTGCAGTCAGGGTTGGGAAACGGCTACGGGCAGGGACTGTCTGGATCAACGAGTGGCATCTCTTGAGCGAACGGGCACCTTTTGGCGGTTACAAGCAAAGCGGCATCGGGCGGGAATTTGGTTTGGAAGGATTGAAGGAGTATACGGAAGCGAAACACCTTCATATCGACGAGCTCGGGAGCCGTGATAAGAAATTCTGGTACGATACCGTCGTTCCGAAGTAAACTCAACGCTGATCGCAACTTAATATCGATTGTTGTTTCAGTTCTCGATAAACCACGCGTTGAGCTGAATTCATCCTATCCTAATCAGGGAGTTCATATGTTAGACCACTCGCTTGTCACCACAAATTTTCAGTTCGAGGGCTATCGGGTCACGAAGAATCTCGGCGTCGTCAGGGGAATTGTCGTTCGGTCGCGCTCGGTCATCGGTAACATAGGGGCTGCAGTCCAGATCCTTTTTGGTGGAAACATCACGCTCTACACCCAGCTCTGCGAGCAAACCAGGCGGGAGGCGTTTGAAGTGATGATTCAACATGCGCAGCAGATCGGCGCGAACGCCGTGATGGGATTCCGTTACGATGCAACTGAGATCATGGGAGGGGTGACCGAGGTACTCGCATACGGCACTGCCTGCGTCATCGAGAAAGCATGAAGAGTACTTCGAGATTCTTTGGCACGGTTTCAAGATTCTTTCGGAAGAAGTCTCAGTAACTGTACGCTGCGACTCAGAACTCTTGAACATTCCCATCACATTCTTTTCTACAATTCAGTATGGATATCCGGAATAAGACTGTCCTCGTTTTAGGAGGTTGGGGGCTCGTGGGCTCCGCGATCTGCCGAAAGATGATGGAGGAGCAGCCGAAGCGGCTTGTCGTGACCTCCCTCCTGGAATCGGAAGCACTCGAAGCTGTTGAGCAGCTCCGGAAGGAGTTCCCGAAGACGGGCAAGAACACATTCGTCCCGTGGTGGGGAAACATTTTCCTTCGTCACTCCCTCAAAGACGTGCCTCGTGCTGATGTCCTCAATGACGATTCGACGCGGGGGATGCTTATCGACGATCTTCTCGACGAGTTCGACACCAAAGTACTCTCCCGTTCTGCGCTCTACCAGCTCCTCCACCGTTTCAAGCCTGATATCGTAGTCGACTGCATCAATTCTGCCACCGCGATCGCATACCAGGACTTGTTCCAGGCCGCGCGGGAAGTCCGTAAGGCGATTTCAAAACCCGATCGCACGGCGAAACTCCTGGAAGCAACCGAGCGCTTGCTCGCGGTCCAGTACACCCCTCAGCTCATCCGCCACGTGCAGATTCTCTATCGTTCGATGCAGATGGTCGGTACGACGATTTACGTTAAAATTGGCACGAGCGGAACCGGCGGCATGGGCCTCAACATCCCCTACACGCACAGCGAAGAACGTCCGTCGAGCGTCCTGTTGAGCAAATCCTCCGTTGCCGGAGCCCATACGATGTTGTTATTCCTCATGGGCCGCACGCCGGATGCACCAATAACCAAGGAAGTGAAACCGACGGCGGCGATCGCGTGGAAAAAGATTGGATTCGGAGAGATCAAGAAACGAGGCATACCGATCGAACTGTACGATTGCGATCCCGAGCGCGGCGTCAAGCTGACGGGTTCTCTCCAACTTCAGATGTCTACTCCGGTTTGGAAGCCGCTTGGCCGTCGATTGAAGTCGGTGTTCATCGATACAGGGGAGAACGGAACATTCTCGCGGGCCGAATTCGAAGCTATTGCGACACCCGGTCAGATGGAATACGTCACACCCGAGGAGATCGCCGAGGCGGTGATGTTTGAAATCGAAGGGGGCAACACAGGCCACGATATTATCAACGCACTCGACAATGCGACGCTTAATCCGACGTACCGTGCGGGATTCATTTTTGACAATGCTTTGAAGCAGCTCAAAGCGCTCGAGAGCAAACACGGAGTCAAGAGCGTCGCGTTCGAAATTCTGGGTCCGCCGCGCCTCTCCAAACTCTTATTCGAGGCGTATCTTCTCCAGCACGCTTTCAAGACAATGCACGTTGTCGTGCGAAAATCACCAAAAGAAATCGCACGTGCCCTCGAGGCGCTGATCCGCACCAACGCCGACCTGCGTTCAGAAATTATTTCGATAGGGATTCCTATCCTGATGGCTGACGGAAAAACGTTGGTTCGAGGAAAGGAAATCAAAATTCCTGCCTACCGCGGCGAAAACGAGTTAACGATCACAGAAGCGACGGTCAAAGCGTGGGCGCATGACGGTTGGGTCGATTTGCGGATAGAAAACCTGGACCGCTGGAAATCGCGTTTTGGGACGATCATGGAGGATGCGGAGAAAATCCCTCTTGAGGACACCTCTTCTCGTCATTTCAGGACAAAACTCTACTGGAATGACTTCAATGAGATTGACCCCGGCAAACTCGTGGGATGGATTTTCGGTGAGGAGGAGCAAGGAAAGAGGATGAAGGCGTAGAAAAGTTTCGCGGATGCTGAAGGTTGTAAGTTACAGGTTGTACGTTGTAAGTTGTAGCTTG
>JBGOVN010000197.1:0-3849 GCA_041478155.1 Bacteroidota bacterium
CAGCGTGTTCGGGAGGGAAAATATAGCCGGGATTTTCAGGCGGAGCTGGATCAAGTAAACAATATTGCGACGACACCGGAAGGGAAACACATAATTCCCGCGTATGTACACGACGTCGTTTCCGCTTTCTATTTCACCCGTACCATGGATTTCGGGACGATGCGCCCTGGCCAGAAAACCTACTTGAAGAACTTCTACAAAGATACCACATACTCTCTCGCGATAAAGTTTCTTGGCTATCAACGTGTGGAGGTCGACGCAGGGACATTCGATTGCGTACTGGTTGAGCCTCTTATCATGGAAGGAGGCCTCTTTAAGAACGAAGGGAGAGTCCTGATGTGGCTGACGAATGATGAGAGAAAAATACCAGTCAAAGTGAGCACGAAGGTTGTGATCGGTTCGATCGACGCCGAGTTGCGGGAATACTCGGGAATCAGCGGCCCGATTAAAGCGCGTGTAAAATAGCACTGTATGTCAAAATTCAAACAAATTGACCTGAGTAAGGTCAAGACAATCTCCATCAAATCCCGGAAGAGCAACGTCTCACCGAAGGATTTTGGAAAAGTTATTGACGCCCGCAAGGCGACGCTGAAGGATTTCGTCGAATCGTTGCCGCGAATCCTTGCGGCGAGCGAACTGCGAGACCTCGTTCGTGATATCGTCCGGTCGCGAGAACGGAAGAAACCTGTCATTCTGATGATGGGCGCTCATGTCATCAAAGTGGGTCTTTCCCCTCTGGTCATCGACCTTGTGAAGTCCGGAGCCGTGACGCACATCGCGATGAACAGTGCTGCTTCCATTCATGACGTTGAAACTGCAATGTGGGGACATACCTCAGAGGATGTCGCGGTCAATCTCATCGACGGCACATTTGGAATGTCCCGCGAGACCGGAGAGTTCATTAACAAAGCGCTCGTGAAGGGGATGACGGAGGGAAGTGAGGGATACGGTGAAACCCTTGCAAAGAAGATTATAGCGCTGAAAGGCGAGAACCGTGAGCTGAGCGTCCTTGCGACGTGTTATGAGCTGGGCGTGCCGGTAACCGTTCACGCCGCGATTGGCACCGACATCGTTCACCAACAGCCGACGATGGACGGTGCGGCGACAGGCGAACTGAGTTTTCGCGATTTTAAGGTACTGGTGAATTCTGTGCGGGAACTGCGTGATGGAGGAGTGGTCTTGAACATCGGTTCGGCGGTTATCATGCCTGAAGTTTTCTTGAAAGCGCTGACCGTTGCGCGAAATCTCGGTTTCAAAGCGAAAGGGTTTTCGACGGCGAATTTCGACATGATACGACATTACCGCCCTCAGGTAAACGTCCTCGAACGCCCGACGCAAAAACATGGACGTTCCTACAGCTTCACCG
Source organism: Bacteroidota bacterium (assembly GCA_041478155.1). Lineage (GTDB taxonomy): Bacteria > Bacteroidota > Ignavibacteria > UBA10030 > UBA10030 > JBGOVN01. Next base: position 1,367 of record JBGOVN010000197.1, read on the forward strand.
GACATCATGAAATCATGGTGCCACTCCTCGCTGCGATGATCCAACTCGGACGACTGCGGGATGAGTGAAATCCCGCCCCAACGACCGTTTGTCGAAAGCACGCCCATTGGACAATTGGGGCAATCGTTCGTCGATCGGTATGCAGTCAATCCCATTCTCTTCGCCTTCGGCTGCCTGGCGTCGATATTCGTCCTCTACCAATTCGGCGGCGCTCTCCTCGCCCTCGTTTTTATCGGGAGTACGGCGGTTACGCGTGAAAACGTCGGGCTCTTCCGCCTGCTGACGGTGGGAGGTCAGCTCGGACTTATTCTTCTTCCAACGCTTGTATTCGCCCGACTTCTCTCACGAGACTTGTCCCGGGTTTTTCAGTTCCGCATCCCGTCGCTCAAGGAATCGCTGTTTGCGCTCATCGGTCTTCTATCGCTCCAGCGGCTCTTCGACGCTTATGCTTTTTTTCAGGAAAAAATCCCGATCCCCGAAGCTCTCAAAAAACTGATGGAACCGCTGAAGCAAATGTTCGAAGAGCTTCTCAAGACGCTCGTCAAAGCGGAATCGGTCCCGGAACTGGTCTTCGTGATCCTCGTCGTCGCTCTGGTTCCCGCCATTGTTGAGGAGATGATGTTTCGCGGCGTCGTGCAGACGGCGTTCGAACGGGCAATGTCACCGCTGGCGGCAACGGTTCTGACGGGCACCATCTTTGCTCTCTTTCATCTCAATCCATTCGACCTCGTCCCTCTGGTTGTGCTCGGTTGCTTTCTTGGTTTCCTGCGCCAGCGCTCTCGGAGCATCCTGCTGCCGATGGCTGTCCACGGCCTGAACAACCTCATGGCGGTCCTCGCCGTCTATCTGCATCTTGAGGATACAAGCGTGGTCGCGGAAAACCGACTCGGGCTCACAGCAAGTTTTTCCGTCGTGCTGCAAATTGTTCTGTTCGGAGCGGTGTTCGCGTTCACGATTATTTCCTACTATCGGGCAAGCCAGGTTAGTCCGAACGTATCGCCCGGGAGCTTGAATGATTCCTGACACTCTGCGGTGCTCACACTGCGGGTCGAACCTTCCAGACCAAGCCTTATCGTGCCGTCACTGCGGAACAATTTCCCAGGCCTACGAACGATCTGTTGAATGCGAAAATCACGGTGGACAACCGGCCGTCGGATTTTGTTCGGTATGCACAAAGCCCGTCTGCGGGGACTGCGCGGTTTCCAACGGCGGGAAAATATACTGCGAACTCCTGGAACATCGCGAGTTTGAGAATGTCTGGACAATCCTTACGCAGACCCGGTCGGGTTTTGAGTCCGACATCCTTGCGCGAAACCTTGCCGGGATCGGTGTCGAATGCAAAACCTTCTCGCTCGGTGACCATACGGCGACGTACTGGATCCTGGACGAGATGTTTACGAACGTGTTCGTTCCGCGCGGGGAGCTCAAAAAGGCGAAGACCCACCTCGTCGACCTCGGTCTTCTAGACGACTCCTCACATGTTGTCCATCTCTAGGAGAGCGTCCAGTGGCTGACAAACGCTTTGAAACCCTGCCCCGACGTGTATTGGTCGCAGTCGTAGCGATCCCGTCCATTCTATGGTTGTCGTTTGAAGGCGGCTTATACTTCTTCATTTTTGTTGCGCTGATTTCCGCGCTCTCGCTGTTAGAGTTTTACGGGCTCGCGGAAAAAAAGGGGGCGTATCCGCTCAAGGCGTTCGGCATAATAGGCGGATTCTTCGTCAACTTCGCATTCATCTACGAACGGGTGCAGTTGGACCTCTTCCAATTCTTTGCAATGCGCGGCGTACGGCTGTCGATGCTTTCCCAACACCAGCTCCTCTCGGTCGTTCTCATCACATTTGTCCTCATGGTCCTCGTTGTCGAGCTTTTTCGAACGAAGGGGTCACCGTTCTTCAATGCAGGTTCGACGGTTCTCGGCGTCCTGGCGATCTCTCTCTCTTTTGGCACGCTGATTTTCACGCGCGAACTCTTCCCTCACGGGTTTCCCGTCTTCAAATTTTTTTCGAACGCAATGCCCACGAACAGTCAACTTGTTCAGATCAATCGGTGGGGTGGTTATACCGTCATCTCGTTGTTTGCAACGATCTGGATGTGCGATACGGCTGCGTATTTTGGCGGCACCCTTTTCGGGAAGAACAAACTTTTCGAGCGTGTCAGCCCCGGCAAGACGTGGGAAGGAGCGCTCGCAGGATTCATCGCTGCGGTGCTCACGATGTTCGTCGCTCAACGCATGTACCTATCGTATCTCTCTCCCGCGCAATCGGTACTGCTCGGAGCCCTGGTCGGAGTATTTGGGCAGGTGGGTGACCTGATCGAATCCCGGTTCAAACGCGATGCCGGAGTCAAAGACTCTTCGTCGATTATTCCCGGCCATGGGGGGGTGTACGACCGGTTTGACAGCTTGGTATTTGTAGCGCCGATTGTTTATCTTTATATAGATTTTGTTGTTCTCTCATAATCGAGAAAGCGGGAATGAAGAAA
>JBGOVN010000130.1:0-4775 GCA_041478155.1 Bacteroidota bacterium
CGGACTCCAGATCATCCGTTTGGACTCGTCGGTGCCTCTTTGACGGAAGCGAGTCGTCGTCGAAAAATTCGTCGTCATTGCCGGTATCGCCTGTGACCCGGTTAACAAACCGTTCAACTTCGGTTCCAATGCGTTCGCCAAGATTCCTCGGCTTTGCCGGTCGTTCGCGCTTCTCGGATTGGGATTGAGCTGCTACAAGCGAGCTCAGCGCAATGACCAATCCGAGGAGGAGTGCTGGATTCTTCTTCATAATGAGTGATCCTGAGAAAGTAAGGAGCTGCACTCAGAGTTACGGTAAAATTCGGCAAAAAGTTTCAGATGGCTGCCAACACAGATTCCTCAAATATCCGGAATTTCCTTATATTGGAACCGCTTGATTACCTGAAGGAAGTGCGAATGCGTTTGGCGATCAATATCGACCATGTTGCCACAATTAGGAATGCTCGGGGGGGACAGGAACCCGACCCGGTCGAGGCCGCCCTTATTTGTGAAAAAGCGGGGGCTGTCGGAATTGTCTGCCATCTCCGCGAGGACCGGCGCCATATTAAAGACAGCGACGTTTCACGACTCCGCAAGACACTCAAGACGAAGCTCGACCTTGAAATGGCGGCGACTGAGGAGATCATCGGCATCGCACTCCGAACAAAACCCGACCTGGTAACACTCGTCCCCGAAAAAAGAAAAGAACTGACGACAGAGGGAGGGTTGGACGTTACCAGCCGGAAAAAATACCTCGAAGGCGTCATCAAGACATTCCAGAGGAACAAAATTAAAGTCAGTTTATTTGTCGACGCGAGGCGGGAGCAAGTCGAGGCAGCTAGGGAGGTTGGGAGCGACATGATCGAGCTTCATACGGGCGAGTATGCAGATGCGACGTCGGAGAGAAATCGACAACGGCTGTTGAAGGAGATCCACGAGATGGCTGTGCTGGGAAAATCCCTCGGCATGGGTGTGAACGGGGGGCATGGACTGAATTACGAGAATGTCGTACCGGTCGCGGCAATCAGTGAGATTGATGAGCTCAGCATCGGTCACGCGGTGATCACGCGAGCAGTGTTTGTAGGGTTAGACGCTGCAGTGCGGGAGATGGTCAGACTTGTCACGAACCAATTATAATCCAAGGAAGGAATTCGTTATGAAATTCAATCGACCCGTTGGAACACTTGTGTTCTTGTTCCTCCCGCTCATTCTCGCTGCGCAAGATGTTCCATTCTTTACCAAGGATTTTCCCCCCGAAGAGTTTGCACAGCGTCGGGCAAAAATCTATGAAGCCGTCGGCCCTCACGCGTTCGCCCTTGTGCAGGGAGCTCCGAGCCCGGTGGGATACACGAGGTTCAGGCAATCGAACGAGTTTTACTATCTGTGCGGAATCGAAATTCCTCATGCATACCTGATGATGGACGGCATGCGCAAGCGTACCACACTTTATTTGCCTCATCGAAATGAGGGCCGCGAACGAGGCGAAGGAAAAGTTCTTTCTGCCGAAGATGCGGATGAGGTGAAGCAGTTGAGCGGCGTCGATGCAGTCGCCGGCTTGGATCTTCTCAATGAGCAACTTGCGGCGAACGCGCGATCCGGAGCGATGAAAACAGTCTTCACACCTTTCAGCCCCGAGGAAGGATTCGCTGTCAGCAGAGAATTGCCGCTCCGTGCAATTGCGGATGCTTCCGCCGATCCGTTCGACGGTGGAAGTTCTCGCGAGGCGCGCCTCATCCAGATGCTAAAGCAACGCTTCCCGTCGTACGACGTTCAGGACCTGACCCCGACACTCGACAACCTGCGGCTCATCAAGAGCCCCCGCGAAATAGCGCTGATCAAACGCGCAACGCGCCTTTCGGGATTGGCGCTCATAGAAGGAATGCGGTCGACGAAGCCGGGCATCATGGAATACGAACTTGACGGGATGGCAAAGTATGTCTACTATCGCAACGGCGCGCAGGGAGAGGCATACTTTTCGCTCATTGCAAGCGGTCCGAATGCCTGGTATCCGCACTACAACGCGGGCAAGCGGCAAATGAAGGATGGTGAGTTACTTCTGTTTGACTTTGCCCCTGACGTCGGCTACTACATGAGCGACCTTACCCGCATGATGCCGGTCAATGGGAAGTTCAACGATTGGCAGAGAGAGTTGTACGGCTTCTACCTCGGTTGTTACAAATCCATCCTTCAGCATATCCGCGCGGGAGTAACAGCCGCCGTCGCCAAGCAAGAGGCGGTGAAAGATATGGAGCAGCTCCTGACGAAGTCCAAATTCTCCAAGCTTGTCTATGAGGCCGCCGCCAAAGAATTTGTTTCCTCGTATAAAAGCTCGGCGTCAAATCCCAATACGTCTCTCGGACACTGGGTCGGGATGGCGACGCACGACGTCGGAGTGGATACGGGTCCTCTGCGAGCCGGGATGGTGTTTACAATCGAGCCGGCGTTACGAGTGCCCGAAGAAAAAATCTACATCCGGATGGAAGATCTGATCGTCATTACGGAAAAAGGGAAAGAGATTGTCTCAGATTTTGTGCCGATGGAGATCGACGAGATCGAGGCGATTATGAAGGAAGAAGGGATGCTTCAAAAATACCCGCGAGACGGGGGGAAGTAGAGAGTTAATTGACGGAACGTCAAATCCCGGAAGAGGGCTCGTCGTCCTCGAAGTTCATCATCTCGACCAACTCGGCCATGAAGTTTGCATTAGCAAGGTTCGCCGCTTCCTTGTAGGCATGATGAAGATTCCGGAGCGTGCGAGCGACGATGACTTCCGAATCGCACTCCATTCCAAGAATGTCCGCGAGCTGGAGAGGGGAGCGGGGTTGCAGTGCCTCGACGTCCGAAGCACCCAGAAACCTTCCGCCGTTGAAACAATCGACGAGAAACGGCTGACCCTCGATCGTTGCCTTTGCCAGAAAATGCCCCGGCGTGTTGATCCCCCGTATGTCAAATCCGAGACGCCATCCTGCAAGAATGTATACACACACCAGGCTGATCGGGATGCCGCGGCGTTCTTCCAGGACATAGACGAGGTTACTGTTGAGAGGATTGTAAAAGTCCGAATGCGCTCCCCCGAAGGCCTTCAGCTTGAACAGGTAGTTGGAAAGAGTGCGTGCGTCGTTGTGGGGTTGTGACGAAGTAAAATCTTCTGCGAGTTGATCGAGAAGCACACCAAGTTTCACGGGATATGCGCGGCCATTTTGAAAATCCGCGAGGAGCGACAGCGCTGCCTCAAGACGTTGGAAATCGTCCTCGATAGAGAACCAGCTCTCCCATTCTTTTTTCAGCCACGCTCGGTTGTGTTCCTCGAGAAGTCCCTGAAGTTGTCTAAATTTTTCCGGCTCCCGCACGATATTGAGTCGTTCCAGCTCACGCTGCAGTGATGACCCGTACGACGAGAGCGCATCCAGGACAGTTTGCTTCACGATGTCGGAGTCATCGTCGAGCAATTTGATCAGATAGGGGAGTTGTTCCGGGTCTGCTCGCTTCATACGTCGACTCCTGTCATAGCCGCCTCCAGCACTTTCTGATTTTTCAACCCCTCGATTCCCGGTATGGACGGCTCCATCCCTTTGAGGATGCAGTCCGAAAAGTGCGTCACCTCCTCTTCATAGAGGTTGTGAATCGTGATGTCTTCTATCTCCGTCACACCCTCGTCTCCACTGGTTTTCTTTGTGATCTTCAGCTGTACGTTCAATCCGCTTCTCGTAAAATTAGACGCAGCAAGAACTCCCTCGGTTCCCATGATCTCGATGAACGATTTTCGTACGGGAGCTTCGTAGGAGCAAAAGATGGAGCCCAGTGCTCCTTTCTGGAATCGAAGAGAGAGCGAAGCCGTAGACTCGACGGTCGAGATCGAGGGCACCGGGTGAAGTTGCGCCTTGACAGAGCGAACGTCGTCGTCGAGGATGAAGCGCATAGTATCGAGACAATGAACCCCGATGTCGAAGAGTGGACCACCGCCCGCCACATTTCTCTCGAGCAACCAGGTTCTGTGGGAATCGCGGCCGTCATAGACAAATTCTGTTTTCACGAACCTTACCTCGCCAATAGCACCGGACCTGATGAGCTCTTTAATCCTCTTGACAGCCGGCGAGAGCCTCACCATGTGGCCGACCATAAGGAGAACACTGCTCCTGTTGCAAACAGCAACCATCTCCTCAGCTTCGCGGACTGTTACTGCCATCGGTTTTTCAACGAGAACGTGTTTCCCGGATTGCGCTGCGGCAAGCGTCTCCCGACAATGCAACCCGTTTGCCGAGACGATGAAGACGGCATCGACGTCCGGATGCGCTGCGAGTTTCTCGGCCGAATCGAAGGCGAGAGGAACATTAAATGCCTGGGCCTTCTGTTGCGCAGCAATAAGCGACCGCTTCTGAATTGCGATGAGCTCGGAGTTTGGTGATAACTGGATCGCGGGGCCAATTGTTCGCTCCCCGAAACTTCCGAAGCCGATGATTCCGTATCGAACCTTACTGTTTTTTATCTTCAATGGTAATCAGTACGGAATTACTTCTGTATCGTCCATCGGCATGAGGGGCATCGGCTGACCGTTATGGTTAAGACGGAATTTCACCATCTCAAGTATTTCGTTTCGTTCCGGGACGAGAGAAATCCCGAAAAGACGAGGGCCGAAGAACTCAAAACTAAAAAGACCTTTCTGCGGGATTTCCACCACAGTCACCTGCTCATCTTTTGGAATCCCCGCCCGTTCTTTCGCAATGTTCATTGCCGTTTTGAGTCCCCCGATGATGTCGACGAGACCTCGTTGTTTGCCGTCGAGTCCCGACCATATC